>CAYZCU010000041.1:0-3358 GCA_964477065.1 uncultured Gammaproteobacteria bacterium | reverse complement strand
TTGGTATGTGATTCGAATTTTTGCATTTGCATTCAAACATAGTTTATACAATCCTACGTGTCTCCTGCAGATGGTGAAAATATCATATCAGTCACTCATTGCAGGAATTGTATCAATCTTTTCAACTCCTACATATGTATTCACGCATGGAGGTCTATATAACGATAGTATCCTTTATCATTCACAAGATAAAACCTATGCTTTAATTGACTGGGAAAGTGCACATTTAGCTCATCCATCTGCTGAGATTGCTACACTTATGATTTACTATCATGATGCACTTGAGAGTTTGCCACTTCAAATGCTTTTGAAAAAGCGGATTACTTCAATGTTAGATAGACGTATGTATCAGTTGATTGTAAGTTATACAATACTAAGTCTTGAAAAAGAGCTCGCATGTTTTATGCAAGGGTATTCAGCATTTGATGCTATCAACAAAATCAATGGATTAGCTATGACTTCTAGACAATCTCCATATGAGTATATTCACCATTCTACATTTTTGATTCTTTCAAAAATCATCAAATTGATTCCATGGCTACGTGGAAAATCTAATGATGTTATCTTATGCTATCATTCAATTGCTGATACGGGTTGGAGATATGCAACACCAGTTCAGACATTTAAAGAACATATCGCTTATTTGACATCACACTATACAATTGTGCCACTAGAGCAGATTGTTTCGCAGACTGCACCTGCTGGTTCTGTCGCGATAACATTTGATGATGGTTACAATGATGTCTTTACAAATGCATTGCCAATTCTGTCCGAATATGGACTTGTTGCTACTGTGTTTGCTCTTGGAAGTCCTGAATATGCACATGTAGATGAGCTTGAAAATTCATATCTAATAATGAATGATGCTCAGTTAAAAAAACTTTCCAGGGCTGGTTGGGAAATTGGATTTCATACCGACACACACCCCAATCTTCATACTCTATCGAGAGTGCGCTTGAAGAAGGAAATTGTTCAATCAAAGGTAGAAATGGAGAAACGAACTGGTCTTCGTTTGCGCTATTTTGCTTATCCAAAGGGGAAGTATTCTGACAAGATCATTGGTATAGTTAAAGATGGAGGGTATACTGCAGGGTTTTCTGTTGATGGCGGAAGGATGTCACTGCGAAACGCATATTGTATACCAAGATTACCAGCTGAAGGTGTACTCAGTGTTGATGAGCTTGCTGCTCAAATGTCGTTTCCAGGATTAGTTATAAGCAGGTTGTTCATGAATATACTTGGGAAAAAAGAAAAAATTCAAAAGGCCTTTACATCATATGTCACAAAATAAACAATCTATCGGTTCAAGAGTCATACAACTATGTGCAGGTATACTTGTACTCTATGTGTTGGTACTGTCGCTTGTTGGTATACGTGGAAATCCAGCTGAAAACGAACTTAATGCAAAGCCGTGGAAAGGGGCAACAGTTTTTGAACTATCTCCTGAACGTGGAAGATTTGCACTTACCTATGCACTTGTGGAACGATCATCATTTTTCTTGAGTCGCGATTTAGCGCAGTTTGCATCTCCTGATGTTGGCTATCACAATGGAGAATACGTATCAATTTTTGCCCCTTTACTATCACTATTACTTGCACCTGGCTATATTATAGGTAAGTCATTTGGGCTTGCTCAGATTGGAACAGGAGTCATTATTGCTCTTGCGGCACTCATCAATACATATTTAATTCGAGCAATAAGCATAAAGCTTCATGCTCATCAGCTTGCTGGGACGATAGCAGGACTTATATTTTTATTTGCTACACCAGCATTCCCTTATGCCCTGAACCTTTATCAACATCATATTTCAACATTGCTCCTTCTCGTAAGTATTTATCTTTACATTTCCTATCAATCGTGGTTCTCAATCGCAGGAATATTCTTTTTATCTGCTCTTTCAATACCTTTGGATTATCCAAATGCGTTTTTGATGTTTCCTGTCACCCTTGCAACATGCGGAAAATTTTTTCAGATGCATAACATTAAGGAGAGTATAAGATTATCAATCTCACCTCGGTTAATGAGCGCATTGTTGATAGTCATCATTCCGCTTGGACTTTTTATGTATTTTAATGCAACTGTTTATGGTGGTCCATTTACATTATCGGGGACTGTACAAACATTGACTTTTAATGATGAATCAGGAGATATTAAACAAGACCTAACAACAATCCCAGTTAATAAGGAGATTGAAAAACAGATTGACGACAAAGGAACCAGATCAGCTACCGGTTTTTTTCGAACAAGAAATATTTTGAATGGACTATACATCCAATTTGTGAGCCCAGATAGAGGAATTTTAGTATATGCGCCTCTTATTCTCATTGGGCTTTTAGGAAGTGTATCACTGATTAAGAGATCTACAAAACATATTCCCTTACTCATGGGAGTTATCGGAGCTAATATTGTACTTTATGCTATGTGGGGGGACCCTTGGGGAGGATGGGCATTTGGATCGAGATATCTTATACCTATGTATGCCTTGACATCGATCTTGCTCGCTATCGAGATAACGCGATGGCGAAATAATGCGTTATTTATAACTTTCTGTATGCTTGTCGCTAACTATTCTGTTGCTGTTAACTCACTTGGAGCATTGACTTCAATTGCAATACCACCGCAGATCCAAGTGCTTGAACTCGAGAAGATATCTGGTAGCGTTCAAAAGTACACCTTTGATCGAAGCTATGATTTACTGACACAGGGACATATCTCATCGTTTATGTATAAGGAATATCTATCACAATTTCTATCTCCATTCCAGATGTATGCATTGATAGTTGTCCCTATTCTCTTAATCATATCATTGATCTTTACCTACTTATATTTTCAGCATTCGACTCAATCATCATGATAGTAACTATACAAACATCACGAGGTATTATTGGGAAGATACGTACCTTTCTGCAAAAAAATGAGCATTCGCTCTTGATACTTTCATTGTGTCTCTTCGCTGTATATTGTTTTAAGCATTACTACACTAATGGCTTGGGACTTGCATACAATGATGCACGTTCACATCTTGATATCGGCCGTCGAGTTGTTGAAGGACTGAAGCCGGGATTTGCTCAACTCGGAAGCGTATGGTTGCCTCTACCACATCTTTTGATGGTGCTTACCATATGGAATGACTTTATGTGGCATTCAGGTTTAGCCGGAGCAATTCAATCAATGATCTCATTTGTTGTCACAGGACTCTTAATTTACTCATTTTTGAAAGAAATGAGTGTTGGGAGAATAGGAAGATATGTAGGTGTAGGTATATTTGTTTGTAACCTAAACATTTTGTACCTTCAATCTACTGCAATGACTGAACTTCTTCTCATAGCTACCATGACATTAGCATCATATCAGTTA
>CAYZCU010000040.1:0-4479 GCA_964477065.1 uncultured Gammaproteobacteria bacterium | reverse complement strand
AATGACGGCTTTGTGATGCCATTTTTCAGATGATACATCCTGTATAGACTCGTTTGTCGCAATCATATTTTCATCATTCATAAAAATAGTATAGCATGAGTTAACTAGATAGATTTGTGTTTATCTTGAATGGTGTAAAGTTGATTGAAAAGACTTTTAGGATTCTTCACGAGCTTGCTATATGTCCCAGATTCAACAATCTGACCAGCATCAAAGACATAGATGACATCGACATTTTTCAAAGTACTCACTCTATGGGCAATGAAAATGAGTGTTTTACCCGTAAGTTCCTTTTCAAGGGCCTGCTGAATTTTATTTTCAGTGTCAGAGTCAAGTGAGGAGGTTGCTTCATCAAAAATGATAATATCAGGATTTTGACAGATAGCTCGTGCAATCCCAACCCGCTGACGTTCTCCCCCAGAAAGATGATATCCTTTCTCACCAATGAGCGTTTCAAGGCCATTAGGTAGCTTTTCGACAACACCTTCAAGTTGTGCAATTCCAATAGCTTTCAGAAGGAGCTCTTCAGAGATATCTCGCATGAGCGTGATATTTTCTCGGACACTCATGTTAAACATTTCTGATTCTTGCAAAACGAGTGACATATGTTGCGAGAGACTTTCATGTGAAATGTCTTCAAATTTTTCCTCCTCAATGCGATATTCACCAGACTCAAATGGATACAGCCCGAGCATAACCTTGGCAATGGTTGATTTTCCACTTCCAGTTCTTCCCACAATGCCCACTTTTTGCGTGCGAGAGATTTCAAGTGAAATATCTTTCAGCCCTTGAGACTGTGCATAGGAAAATGAGAGGCTCTTCATCCTGATGCTATTCCACGCAGAAGGAAATGTTTTCGATCCACCCTGGGGGACATCTGGTGACCAAAGGATAGTCATCATACGGCCAACAGATGATTTGTGAGCAATGAGTTGGTCATAGACATCGAGAATATCAGCAGAGCGTGTCACGAGTTGCTGAACATAACTATAGACGATAAGAATAGACCCCACTGAGATAGTCCCAGCCGAAACATCTTTGCCGATTAAGAGAAGAAAGAAAACAGACATAACGCCATTAAATGCTTGGTACTGTTGCCACTTTTGAATACTTACTGAAGTGAGTTTTTGCTCATACGTTTTACGAATTTCCTCAGTTTTGGAAATTGATTGGGTAAAATTCTTCTGAGCCCCTGTGGCTTTGATAGACAAAATGTTTCCAAGACCTTCCACATAGGTCCCGCTCGCCTGTTCAATTGCAGAGTTTTGATCCTCTTGAAGCTGAGCTGTTTGCTTGTAGTAGTACTGAAGCATAAAGAGAAAAGTCCCTGTGTAGATAAGAACTAAGACTATGTAAAGAGGTTGCATAAATGCGAAGACAATAATCATGCCAACAAGGCTCACGAGTGATGTATAGACTTCATTATTGATCAGGCGGATGAGTTGTCGCAATGCCATTGTCCCATTTTGGATACGTTGAAATTTGTTTCCTGTCACTTCTCCATCATGCCAAGCAAGTGAGAGGTCCATGAGTTTTTGAAATCCTTGAACACGGATGACATAGCTGATGTTGCTTGTCATGATTGCCATTGCCCGTTTAAAGCTGAGTCTGAGGTACGATACAATAATTTGAAGGCTTCCAATGAGAGCAACGAGAATATAGAACGGGGTGAGAGACGTACCTACTGTGTATTTTGTGAAGAAGTCAACTATTCTACCCAGAAGCAGTGGTGTGATGACTGCATTTACCTGTGTGATCATAAGCAACGTTGTAAGAGCAAAATAGCGCATCTTATGAGTCCCAAGGAGATAGGGAACTGCATGGGCAAGTTTGAGCCAACCAAACGGTTCTGATGTCGATTGTTGCTTCATAATTGGTGGGCGTGGATGGAATCGAACCGTCGACATCTACTTTATAAGAGTAGCGCTCTAACCGCTGAGCTACACGCCCTGTCGCACATACGTGACCGTTCACCTATTATACACGAGGTTATTCCTGTCAGATCATGCAAGAAGCTACGTCAGGATGTAAAAAAGGACACCTATGACGATGCGATAGATACCAAAAACTGTGAGGCTGTTTCGTTGCAGATAGGCAATCAGCCATTTCATACAGACCAGCGCGGTGAGACAAGACAAGACACTCCCAATCAGAAGTGATGTCACCATGTTTTGTGTCAAAAGTGCCGGGTCTGTCTTGATCAGATCAAGTGCTGAAGCTGCTGCAAGGGTCGGAATGGCAAGGATAAATGAGTACAACGCAGAGTCAGTTCGCTTGTAGCCAAGAAGCATCATCCCAATCATCACCGCACCAGCTCGTGAAACGCCAGGTATGACAGCCATTCCTTGCATCGTCCCAATAATCAGTGCATGTGTCAATGTGATATCACTCATGTGCTTACTCAGCTTCAGTGAGCCATCTGCAATATATTTTTCAACAATAATAAAAATGACTCCAACGACCACAAGTGATCCTGCGATAAGATGGGGCGATTGAAAAAAAACTGTTTTGATCGTCGTGTGTAAAAGTAGCCCAATAAGTGCAGTCGGTATAAATGAGGCAAGAATCTTGAGATATTGCTCTGTGTGTGTCGTAAGCGTCTTCCAATACAAAATAACCACCGCAAAAATCGCGCCCGTTTGAATAACAACTTCAAAAAGTGTTGTCTGGGCAGTCTGCTGAATATGCAACAACGTACTTGTCATAATCAGATGAGCGGTTGAAGAAATAGGAAGGTACTCTGTCACACCCTCCACGATGGAGAGAAGGATCGTCTGTGAGATGGTCATATGGTTATTATTGTACTGCACTTCCCGATGTTGCACACCCGAAGTTGCACATCGGGATTTCTTGTATAATGTGCAGGATATATGCCTCAGCAAAAAAACCTCAACATTGCACTCGTCCACGATCATCTCCTCGAATTTGGCGGTGCGGAGCGTGTGTTTGTTCAGCTGACAGAATTGTTTCCTGATGCAGATATCTATACATCTGCGTATGATCCAGAAGTCGTCAAGAAACATATCGCACAATTCCATCATTGGAATGTCCATACCTCATGGGCGATGAAAATTCCTTTTTTCAAACAAATATATTCTCCCCTGAGATTTTTAACTCCATTTATCTGGGAATCGTTTGATTTTTCAACCTATGATCTGGTCATATCCTCCACTGGATGGTTTATGTCAAAAGGGATCATGACAAAAAATCCGCACAACCAGGGGGGTCCAATTCACATTTCCTACATTCATCATCCGCCATCATATCTGTATGGGTACGAGACAGCTATGGAATGGAAAAAATACTGGCCAATTCGCATCTATGCCTTGGTGATAAATCATTTTTTACGGATGTGGGATTTTAAGGCAAGCCAGCGACCAGATATGCTTATCGCAAACTCACAGGAAACACGATCCCGCATTCAGAAATTTTACCGTCGAGATGCAACGGTTATCTATCCACCAGTCCATATCTCTCACATTGAGCCAAAGCGCCATACCAAACAGGCTTTTGAAACTGGCTACTACCTCACACTTTCTCGCCTCGCGTATAAAAAGCATGTTGATCTGATGATTGAGGTGGCAAATGCACGTGAATTGCCCCTCATCATTATCGGATCAGGACGAGATGAGGCACGACTTCGAGAACTGGCTGGTCCGACAGTGACAATCAAAGGCTACGTGCCCGATGCTGAGTTTGATGAGCTTTTTTCCCATGCGAAGGCATTTCTTAACTGTGCAGTCGATGAAGAGTTTGGCATTGCTCCAGTTGAAGCACTCGGGCGTGGTGTCCCTGTCATTGCGTATGCCTCTGGCGGGCTTAAAGAAACAATCCAGCATATGAAAAATGGGATATTGTTTGATGATTTGACTCAAGGTGGACTCAGCAATGCGCTTGATCAGCTCAACGCTCTTTCAGTAAAAGCATATGAGCAGATGTGTCAAAGTGCGCGCAAAAGCGCTATGCTCTATACGGAAGAAGTCTTTGCAAAAAATATCATGAAAGTAGTTAATTCATTAGATGTGAAAAGACATGACTGAGGTAACTGCAAGTACGATTCCAGCTATTCAACCTGACAGTGCTCCAGATCTAGAGGTTATTGATCCGCCACAAAATTGTCTTTTGGCATGTATAGATGCACTTGTGCCAGGGGGATGTCCTCCTGAACTTCGAGCTGAAGTAATACATAATTCAGGAGATATGCATGAAGTTGCCTCAATGATTGCACTTGCGTTGTATCGAGCTGGGTGGATACCAGATATTGGGATTATCCCAGATGGTATGCGTGTTGTAGACTTATTTCAAAATGGAGTAGCGGTTAATAATGAGCATTATGCTGATGGCGAGAGGTTTTTTGGCGTTATTGTGCAGACGTCAGATACCTTAGTTCCTCGTCGATACGAAGGATATACACAAGATGCAGATACGCAAGGTCGTGTCGAAAGGCATGTGATTGCTGGTGTCCCGCTTGCAGAATCA
>CAYZCU010000039.1:0-4888 GCA_964477065.1 uncultured Gammaproteobacteria bacterium | reverse complement strand
GTTTTTTGTCATGACGCGATCTTCAAAAACCTGCATCGCTAACTCAGGAGATCGATATGTCTTTTGAAGGTTTGGTCGCCAAACCATGTTCATAAGATCGTCCAATCCATAGGGTGCATAGATGTAGAGTGAATCATCATCGAGCATGCGCACGCCGATGCATGTGACGATTTCTGGCCACTGTCGAATATCTTCTTCAGTAGAAGACAGTTGTGGGCGGTCTATATTTTTATTGGTTTTATACCACTCGTGGACGTGTCGCGAGTTCTTGATATCCCAATCGACTCCGGGAAGTTGTGAGGCGAGATACTGCTTGATTGGTTCTTCATCGATATCCTCCAGCGAATAGTAGATGCAGTCAATATCGCGAATAGGTGAGGCGTTAGGTTTGCCATGCAATGTGTCCCAAACAGCATTGCGAATAACTCCCGCGCCGACATACCAGTTTGGCAGATGGGCTTCTCGGGCAATACGAAGTATGTTCATGATCGTGGCATTGCCTTTGAGAATGTCAATGAGTTTGCTTTCATGATTCATGATGAAAGTATAGCAAATCAGCCTGGATTTGAAACAAAATTTCGACTTAGACTGTTCTCTTGCTCTGCCTAACCCCCGGGGTTAAATACGAACACATCATAGACACCATTTCGATCTAATCCTGTCGCTCTCACATTACCATCACTAAGCAAAGCAAAACTATCTTGCGTCAGCGGGACTATATGTGCAGCATGATGTGGAGTGAGCAACATGAGTTTGCGACCTGCATGGTGCAATGCGTGTATATCCGGTAGTCGTAACTCTGCAAGCTGTATGGTATATCTTTGGAGCTCTCTACCCGCTGGAGTATTTGTTTGTGAAGCAAGCTGACGAATGTATCCTAGAATGCGATCTTGTTCAGCTTTGATCATGCTGTGTATTTCAGCGTCAATATTCAATGCTATGCCGCGAGATTTTCTGTCAAAGAGCACATCAAGCAAATCAGTCGCATGTGGCTCTGCCAACCCAAAACGATGTTCTTCTTGGGCGCGTGTCAAGGATACGCCAAGAATAGAATTAAGCGCTCGAATAACACATCCTTGAGCTTCAAGTAATTCACGATGTTTCCTTTCGGCGCGACGAGCATCATAATCAGGATCTCGCATCCTCAATACATCACTCCAACCGGGTCTGTCTTTCATAGGTAAAATATACCACACCTCCCGATGTTGCACTCCCGAAGTACACCATCGAGTTCTGTATAATCAATGCATGGACCATCTTGAACAATCAGTTCCATCTCAACACAATGATCTCGAGACTACTGAACCAAAAGCAGAAGTGGAGCCATTTCCAACTATAGAAGCGGATGATACATCTTTTGCTCGAAAAAAAAGAGAAAGAGATTTTTTATTATCCTTAGCTGCGTTACTCCCAAATTTTGCTGTATTTATGGCCTCCGGCGTGGGATTGCCAATTGGGATATTTGGTGGAGCTCTAAGGATGTTGAAAAAAGTATATAGGCATCATGGTGGGGAGCATATGAGACATGACAAACATGTTTTTAAGGATCCATTAGGATATACGTATACTCCTCTATATTACTCTGCAGAAGGCAAGGGCCCTGAAAAGGGTGATCAGGCAAATGGGCTTATTATTCAAATGCCTCGAATGAGTCAAGATAATATATTAGGTGAGTCTCGTCTTGCAAGTCTTGAGAGAGAATTGAGTTATCATATCATCAAGGATATTCAGGAAAGACTGAAAGTTAGCCCTCATATTGAATGGGTTTTTCTAGATGCACGAGACTTTGAAAAAGAATCTATCCCTCAGCATGTCCAAAGACATCCGAGCAGATTATTATATGATTCGCTACTTGATCAAAGTGGATATAGATTAAGAAGATATGGTATTCCAGAAAATGAAGATCGTAAGCTTATACCGCTTCAAACAGAGGAATTTATTGATCTGACGCTTGATTCGGCTGATCTGCTTGATCAATTTATTGATGCAATAGATGATGAAGAGTTAACGGGACTTTATGAACAAGCCCTTATGGCAGACTCGGGAGGGCGTAAACGCTTACATGACGAACTTATAATTCTTGTGACTCGTCTCCTTAATGCAGAAGTAAGATATAAGCTTGATACAGATAACTACCTTTCTGAGCCCCAATCAGATAAAAGCCTACCGAGACATACGAAGTTATCTCAATTTGTCACAATTCGTCGAGCAGACCATGGATTTGATGTTGTTCGTTCAGCTCCTCGCATAGCTCATACAAGAAAGACATCAATGAATAGTGAACTTCAAGATCTCAGAGGTGGCATACGGGCAGGAAAAGTTGAAATACAACTTGATGACATATTGAGAACCTCCGATACACCTGTTAGAGACATTTTAGAACATCAGTCACCATTCCAGAGAGCCCAGCTATTATACCTCTGTGATTCTATTTTGCGTACTGCTGACATTGATGAATTGTTTACTATACACAGGCCAGTAGAAGATGTTTTGACTGATTTTCACGAACAGTCAGTGTATGTACAGGCAAGCGATCTCCCTAAAGTTTTTCCAACTGATTATCAGTTTACAAAATCAGGTATTAAAGCTTTAATAAGTTTTACCTTGATTGCAGGATTTGATGAAATGGGTTCTGTCATATCCGAACGTTCTGAATTACTCAAAGAAATGCCTCGAAAACCAGTCATTCAGGAATCATCAGCTTTCCCAGATACACTTAACCCACATGTACCAAGTTGGAAGATTGAGACGTCAGATCCATCTCAGTCATTAGATGGCTATTGGGTAGAACAAACCTTTGATACCTTTCGACCAGAAAAGACGTCCTGGATCAGTCATGCTCAAGCACATGAAGTTGATTTCCCATCTGTCCCTCCTAGAACATATATCAAACTTTCCCGACCGCTTATGTTTCATCAAGCAACAACTATTCCAGTAAAGCAAGGGACACGTTTATCTGCAATAAGTGGACATACGGCTGGGGGTGTTGAGGTTGATATAGTAACAAAGGTATTTACAGATGGAACTGTAACAGCAGAATACAGTGGTTTGCCTGAACCATGGCTTCCAACAGCAATCCAACTTGATGTTTATCTTGAACCAATAAGCACACCTGATGTGGTTCCACTGAAGATACTACCTATGAATCAGAAAGTGAATATACAAGAAGCAGGAACTACAATTTCTGATCTTTATGCTGAAGCTCGAATGCATACACATCAAGGACATTTCAAGGATATCGATGAAGCTTTGGCATACTTGATACGTGAACGACATTCTTATGGGATTGACCCTGCATCTAAAAAATTAGCTCAAGTCCATTCTCTAGAAGAATTTGTGAGTGAAGCTAATACTCTAAAAGAAATGCATTGCAATACTGCTAATTCCATGCTGGCATTACTTTCCCAAGATCCTGATAGAGTATATGTGACTGGGTTCGCTGGTGCATACGTACAGAAACAAGATCCTTCTCAAGGGTATCTACTTGAATCAAGTATGCACGGATTTACAATAGATGAGAATGGCACTATTCAAGATGCAACACCGCCCTATCGTGATGGTGATGCTAAAAGACTTGACCCAGATATAGAAAGTATCAATCAAGAGTGGAATAAGATTAATGAAGTCGTACCAGAGAAAGTCTTTGATGAGACACAAATCGAGACGTTTTCTAAGATGGGAAAAATAGCTGGAAGTGCGATAGGATTATCCTTATTTGCACGGTTGAGTTTGCGCATAAAGCGCGAAGCTGCTGAGGCTCGTCGAAAGCCGGAGGTACAGCAAGCACTAGATGATGAGTTTTTGTCTGCATTTCATCCTGATCAGGTGGCACATGCGGTAGATTTTTTACTGCATGTATCACATCATAGTGAAGAAAATCAGTATCAAGAGCGAAGTATTGATAAAATAGTTCAACGCGATAAGCCTATGGATTTTCTCATGAAAAATTGCGTGATTGATAGGATTCAAAAATATCTAGCCTCTCCAGGTTCCTTTGAGCCAGATTCGTGGATCAAGTCGCAGAAAAAAACAACTCGTGCAATTGCTGGTTATGTGCTCAATGTCCACGAAATCTTCTCAGCTCTGCGAAAGTAGTCTGAGCAGTTTGGAAAAGCCCTCGATAATCGTATCTCGAATATCAGTATATAGAGCTCAATCCCTGTTTATGGAATTCAGATGCAAACACAATACTTCATGTCGTTAGTATAGTGCTTATCCTTATGAAATCATTCGTCCAATAAAGATCACCAAAAGTGATCCGGCAACAGCCACGACAAATGACATCACATTAAATCCTGTGACACCAACACCAAAAAATCGTTGGCCCAAATAGCCTCCGACAACTGCACCAATAATGCCGAGGATGATTGATCCGACAATCCCTCCTTGTGTACTTGGTGACAGAAAATCTGCAATGCTTCCTGTGATAAGTCCGAAAATAATCCAATAGAGTATGCTCATAATAATTCACCTCCTTCTTTACGCCATGATATGCTCTGTATCACGGTTTTATTTATCCTGCTTAACATTTACATCTACCTTAGATGGCACATTGATCTGTGGAGTTCCCAGCTGCATATTTCTCAACGAAGGAAGTCCGTAGACGACCACAAAATACCCTATTCCCAAAATGAGAATGAGTCCAATAATCATAGCCACTGTGTTGTCACCAGATTCTTGTGCTGGTGGCGTATTTACAATTGTTGTCATAATATTCACCTCCTTTTATTCAATCCCATCAATCTATACGTTATCAACATTCGATTCCACTTCTGCTTTATTTGTTGGTTTGATAAGCTGTAACAGCTCAACAATCCCATAGGCGACGATTGCGTACACGATCATAGCGATCAGTGTTGACCATTCAATCACTGAACTTGATGCTTGT
>CAYZCU010000038.1:0-4965 GCA_964477065.1 uncultured Gammaproteobacteria bacterium | reverse complement strand
ATCATTCAGATACACATTGCCAAATGCCTCCAATATGTATGTGAGTGATGTGGTCGTCATACCAATTGCCCCATCAAACTTATCCATGGAGAGTTCTTTTTTGAGAAAAAATTCAGCTGTCTGTCTATTTTGATCAAAATCCGGGCTAAAGTTTGAGTCACGCAAAAACCAATGCGGTTGGTCAAGGTGCTCTCGGATGGGAGCAGGTGGGCGAACATGAACTTTGAGCTGTCCGTCAGCATCATACACGTCATACACATCAAATGATTCGAGCGTAAAATCCTTGAGTGTCACCTGGGCAAATGAGCCAATAAAGCCACCACCAGGGCGAATTTCCATATTATTGTAAAAATAGACAATATACTTTCGCGTTGTTCCATCAGCCAAGATGGTGTCAAGATGGCCAACAAGCTTACTGCCTGCCTGGAGGTACGTGGCAAGCGTCTGGAACTGATCCCGTATATCATCAAGCGGACCGATAGAATAAGTCAATTTATCGGCAATGTTTTGCGAGGTTGATTCAAGTATCTTGACATCTGTGGCAAGGGATTGGACATCACGTCGGGACGTTTCAATTTCTTGAGAAGTTTTATCTTCTTTGAGTAAAAGTGCGCCAAGTTCTCGAATCGCGCGAGACGTGCTGATGCTTGTGGCTATAAATGAAACCGTATTCTCCTCAATACTGATGATATTTTCAGGTAGAAACGATAAAAAGGTAAACTGAAGCCCTGGGCGAGCGAGTGCATATGTGGCTTGCGTGATATGTAAACTTGTCTGAGCAGTGGTAATAAGCTTTTCACTATCTGTGATCCGTTGATCTTGCAACGCTCGACCGGCGCGGTACATTGTCAGGGCAGTAAATCCCATGGGGAGCATAAAGACCGTATGGACAAGCACAAAAAGCACGATGCCAGCACCAATAAGGCGTTTACGTGTGAGTTTGATCTGAACGCGAGGTCGATGAACTTTTGGGGTATGTGCCCTCACTGCTGGTCCCAGATGAAGTATGTGTTCAGCAGATTGCGAAAGCATAAACCAGATAATTTTTTCGCATGTCTCAGTATCTGTGCTTTCAAAAGGAACATACACAAGCTTGATCGTCGTATTGGTCTGAGATGAAATTTTTTGGGAGATATGCGCAAAAGTCGCATCATTGTCCAACAAAAGACATGTCTTGGAAGCCATTGATGCAAGCTGGTGAACATCACTGCTCGTCAGCTTATTTTTCATCACAAAGACATACGTAAATCCAGAGGTGCTAAAGGGAATATGAGTAGTATGGGTGACTTCAATAGATACACCTTGCAACATCATTTCGAGTGCTTTTCCAAGAGGTGTTGTTGCATCGTGAATAATCAGCGCCTTCTCGTGCTCATGATCTGTTTCGACCTGTCTGTTCATGCCTTACAGTATAGCGAGATTGTAGCTGTGTTAAAAGCCTGGACGTACTAGCGGAAGAAGTTTTTGATTGTATCCAGCCGTGCATAGACGATGTATTGAGCGATAAGGAGCAACACCATAACCAGAAGCGTTTTGGCAGTGTCCCGTTGGGTAACTTTTCGGGTGAGTGCATCTTGCTCAGTTGGTGTGTAGGTGAAAGTACGGGACATATAAACAGAGTATACCATGAAATTGTATCTTGCTAAGGATAGTACGACTCAAGTACAATCATGACGTATGACTATCACGACAATTATTTTGATGGGAATTGTGGCGTGGCTTGCCGTGATAAGCTACTTCTTGTTTCGTAGCATGAAACACTACAAAGGACTTGTTACTCGTACGAAAACACATGCGATCGATGATATTCTCGATGTCCTCGTCTCCCAAGGCAAAGGTCATGATGCTGACATTGAAAATTTATCTACTGCTATACGTGAGCTTGATGAATCACGACATGGGTATTTTCAAAAATATGGCTATGTCCGCTTTAATCCATTCAACGATCGGGTTGGAGGAGATCAGAGCTTTGTCATCGCCCTGCTTGATAACAAAAAAAATGGTATTGTCCAAACATGCATGGACACCCGTGATGGTGTGCGGGTTTATGTGAAAAAAATCAAAGCCGGCTTGTGTGAAGAATACGAATTATCTCAAGAAGAAAAGGAAGCTATTCATAATGCATCCGCATAGTCTCTTGATGTTGTAAAATTGTCATCAGTCTTTTACCATAGAACGAATGAATAAAAAATTTGTCATCATTTCTGCTGTCCTAATGTATGCCATAAGTGCGTATTTTTCATATGCGTATTTTGCCCCACGTATGGCGACGCGCTCCCTGGGAGATTCCAACCATATTGTTGCTGATATCAATCCTGCACAGGTTGATGATAAAGGTGACTATACCGGCCCCAAAACGGAAGAGTGCCCTCTGAACGGAGCAATGTTGACGAAAAACCATAAGATAAATTGGTCGAAGCACCGCCCTCTTGGTGTCATGATCGAAAATCACACAGAGGCTCGTCCTCAATCAGGCCTTTCATCAGCAGATGTTGTATATGAGTTTGTTGCTGAAGGAGGCATTACCCGATTCCTAGCTGTGTTTTATTGTCAAAATGCGCGATTTGTTGGACCTGTTCGCTCTGCACGCATGTACTTTATCTCTATGTTGCAAGGATATGGCGAATACCCACTATACGCACATGTCGGCGGAGCTAACACAGACGGTCCTGCTGATGCGCTTGGCGAAATTGCTGACTTAGGATGGGGAAATTACAACGACATGAACCAATTTTCCATTCCATTTCCAACATTCTATCGCGATTATTCACGTAATGAGGGCGTTGCAACAGAGCATACGATGTATTCATCCACTGATAAATTGTGGAAGTTTGCTGCAGATAAACGAAAACTTACTGACACAGACGAAGACGGTGTTGAATGGGATTCAACCTTTAAACCTTGGCTCTTTCAAGATGAAAAGCCAGGCACAGGGACAACAACCAAAATCTCATATGATTTCTGGGAAAATTATCTGACACACTCTGTCTCATGGTCCTATGATAAAGCGACGAACACATACATCCGTTCGCATCAAAAGGGTGGTCAACACATTGATAAAAATACGGGCAAACCAATCGCTCCTAAAAATGTCATCGTGATGTTTGTCAAGGAGGCTAAAGCAAATGACGGCTATGAAGGCGGACATATGTTGTATGGCACTGTTGGCAAAGGTGAGGCTCTTGTCTTTCACAATGGAGAGGCTCTAGAAGCGACATGGAAAAAACCAACAGATACTGATCAGGTTCGTTTTTATGATTCGTCTGGAGATGAGATTCCTATGGTCCGTGGGCAGGTCTGGATTTCAGGCATCCCAATTGGCAATGAGGTTTCATATTAACGATCATGTTACAAGCAATTATCCCGTCGAAAGCTCGACGAGAAATCCTCGCATTGTTCTTTCATTCAATCGGTGAATCATATCACCTACGCCGTGTATGTCGTGAAGTTGGGCAAGAAATAAATGCTGTCAAACGCGAATTGGATATTTTGGAGTCTGCAAAGGTTCTCAAAAAAGAGAAGCGATTGAACAAATCGATCTATACGTTGAATCCAGCATATGAATTTTATGATGAATTTATCCGCATTTTTTCAAAAGAATCCCTCTTGGCAAAAGCATTACTCAAAAACAAATCACGCCTTGGAACAGTCCAGTTTATGGCCCTCTCTCTGAAGTATATCCGCAGAATGGAGATTAAGGAAAGTGAAATTTATCTTATCTTAGTTGGCGTTGTTGTAGCTCAAGAAGTACAGAAGATCATACATTCGCTTGAAAAAGACTTCCCCTATGAGATAAACTACACGGTCATGTCAAAAAAGGAGTTTGATTATCGAAAGAAGCAAAACGATCCTTTCATTTGGACATTCCTGAAAGAGCCAAAAGTCATGCTTATTGGTCAGGAATCTTCATTAATGGCATAACTGATTCATGAAGACACCGCATCGCTCATATTCAACCCCCCGACGATGGTTTCCCTTTCGCTTTTCCACGATGGCTTTGATGCTGGGGCTTCTGCTTGTCATATGGATCCAGATACCTGCAAATATCCCCATAAAGTTTTCACTCGGAAGCATGCATGTGGATCGCAAAACCCGACCGCTCGTTATTGACGCCATGATTTTTGGCAAGCCAGTACACAAAGAATTTGTCACGAAGCTTGGGCTTGATCTACAAGGAGGAAGTCATCTCCTGTATGAAGCAGATGTGAGCAAAATCCCTGCGAAGGATCGTGAAGATGCGCTCACCTCAGCACGAGATATTATTGAACGCCGAGTAAATTTCTTTGGTGTTTCAGAACCACTTGTACAATCCCTCAAGGCGGGTGATGCGTATCGTATATCTGTCGACCTTCCGGGCCTTGATAATTCGCAAGATGCTATTGGTCGAATCGGGACAACAGCACAGCTTGAATTTAAAGAAAAAATATCTGCATCTGAACAGGCTCAGTTGAAAAAGCTTCGAGCCAACCAGCCGATTGCATCTGACAGTGCTATGCAACAACAGCAAGACTTTATTGATTTCATTACGAGCTTCAAGTCCACAGGCCTGACAGGAGCAGAGGTTAAAAAAGCATCTGTCCAGTTCAGTGCTGGGAAAACAGCAGATGTGGGCCCGAGTATTTTGTTGGAATTTAATCAAAAGGGAGCAGATCTATTTGCAGACGTGACGGGCAGAAATGTTGGCAAACCACTCGGGATCTTTGTCGATGGCTATCCCATCACAGCTCCGCCGATTGTACAGACACGAATCACGGATGGAAGTGCTGTGATATCTGGACGTTTTAGTGTCGATGAAGCGAAGGCGCTTGCGGTGCAGATCAATTCTGGAGCTCTGCCGATTCCGGTTAAGCTGATTGAACAGCGCAACATCGGGCCATCTCTTGGTCAAGAGTCTATCGAGAAAAGTATCGTGGCGGGGATCGTGGGACTCACGTCCGTCATTGTTTTCATGGTTGTCTATTATCG
>CAYZCU010000037.1:0-5325 GCA_964477065.1 uncultured Gammaproteobacteria bacterium | reverse complement strand
CAAAGTAAGTCTGCATTGAGTCAGAGTCTCGCCTGTAAGCTGGTATAATGGTAACACTAGTCTGGCACGATGGCGAAGTGGAAACGCTGAGGTCTGCAAAACCTCCATTGCGCGGGTTCGATTCCCGCTCGTGCCTCAACCTACTTCCCTCCAAGTACCATCAAGCTGGCAGATACTGCTACAAGGGCATTATGCAGTGCATGGCTCAGTGCAACTGTCCAAAAGGCAACTCTTCCATTTTGTTCGCGTTTATATACCCATGCCCAGGCGAAAATCCATCCGACGGCAAATGCTGAAGGAAAAAATTCAATCACGGGATAGTGAAGAAGCATAAATATTGTTGCTGATGCTCCAATCAGTACCATCGGGTTTTTTGTCAGCTTTCCAAATATCCAGAGTGGCACTGCCTGCCCGATCACCGTTTCAAGAATTGGCGCTATGAAAAGCGCAAGTATAAGATCCTGTGGGGTAAGCGTGGGCTCTTGCATCACCGCCGAATAAGCTGGATTATGCACATTCAAGAGATCCATCAGCCCAGCGCCAAGTATGCCCGCAGGAATTTTGATGAGGAATGCAAGTAACGCAATTTTCACAACAAAAAGGACAAATGAACTCTTTTTTAGATTTTCAACAAACATACCTACTCATTGCACTGATAATTTGATTAGTGCTCAGTATAATAGATTGTGCATATGAATATGAAGCTCATCAGCAAGCGTCTCCACGATCCATATCTTATTCTTCTGCTTGGCATGACGATTCTAGCCGGAATTTTAAGGCTGTATCATTTCCAAGGCTTCGTCGGGTTTCTAGGAGATCAGGGGAGAGATGCAATTGTGATTCGTCGCATTGCAACGCTGGAGGATTTTCCAGGTATCGGGCCATCGTCATCAGTCGGGAATGTATTTTTAGGTCCATTTTTTTACTATTTTAGTGCGCCATGGTTGTTGCTCTTTAACTTCGATCCGATTGGACCTGCATATGGTGTTGCACTTACGTCTATCGTCAGTATCCCATTGGCCTACCTTGCGCTTAAAAAAATAAGTGATAAAACTGTTGCCCTTGTATTCACCTTTTTCATGGCTGTGTCATATAGCATGGTTTGGCTCTCTCGTTTCGCATGGAATCCAAATCTACTCCCCATAACATCTTTTTTTAGTATGTATTTTTTCATACGTGCCCGCCAAACACAGAAAACATGGATGTATGCGGTGATGGGTGCTTTTGTGTCAATCTCAATCCAAATGCACTATGTTGCACTTGCGTTAGGTCTTCCTATGGGAATATATCTGCTTAAAGATGCCTATGTGCGTTATCGTCAGCATGCACTTGTCCTGTATCTTCAGCACATTGGCGCAAGTATCGTAGGCTTTGTCCTATTGCAGTTACCATTTATCATCTTTGATATTCGTAACAACTTTCTTAATCTGCGAGGATTTATTGGTATTTTTGATGGTGAGCGAGGGACGGGGAGACCGCCCCTGCAGGAAATACTCTACACATTTTCACAATTTATCTATCATGCGTTTCAGGTACGTATTCTTGAATTCGGTGCAGGGATTATCCTGATTATCTTATGCGCGACTGCTATCTATGCCTATGTCAAAAAAATGCATACGCTTGTCCTCATACATGTTTTTTTTACCTGTGTGCTTCTATTGACTTCTTTTTTTACTAATGTGAAAAATTTACACTACTTCGGTCCTCTGTATCCACTTATGTATCTTCTTGTCTCGTATATCATTGTGGAAATTGCACGCAAAGTTAAAATGCCTCTTGTGCTTGTCCTGTGCCTTTTTGGATTTTTGTGTGCTCAGAGGCAACTTACGATGTACTTCCGATTTAATGGATCGTATCTCATCCGTCGAGCAGAGCATATTTCTGCAAAAATTCATGACAATGTCACGGGGGATACAGTACAAATCACGAGCCTTCCAGACCATTACGGCGACTATATGTATCGCTATTATTTGGAAGTGTGGGGACAAAGACCTGTCGAGCGAGCAAGTCTGATCAAGGCAGATGAACTTTTTGTCGTGTGTGAAGAAAAATGTAAACCTATCGGTGATCCACAATGGGATATTGCCTATTTTCAGCCGACAGATATCGTTGGAACGTGGAAAGTAGAAGATGTTACAATATATAAGCTTATTCGCAAATAGTCATGAAAACAGCAACCTATACACTTATCATCCCCTGCTACAACGAAGAGGTCAACATCCAAAAAGGAGTACTTGATAGGGTAGGCAATTTTACGTCGTCGCGTGATCATATCAAAGAGGTTTTGATCGTTGATGATGGCTCCCTTGATCGCTCACGCGAAATGATTCAAAAATATGTGAATAAATTCCCTAAATTTACACTTATTAAAAACAAGCACCAGGGCAAGGCTATTGCTGTGATAACGGGTATCGAAAAAGCATCAGCTGATTTCGTTATCTTTACAGATATGGACTTAGCAACTCCTCTTGAAGAAGTAGATCACATGGTTGAACAGCTCAACGATACGCAACCGATTGTCATTGGCTCACGAGCAGGACGTCGTAAAGGTGCGCCATTTACCCGTAAACTTCAATCGAAAGGATTTGTGATTGTGCGAAATATGCTTATGGGACTGAAAGGGGTTGATGACACACAATGTGGATTTAAAGGATTCAAGCGTGATGTCGCACTTGAGATCATTGAGCGACTGCAAATCTTCACACGTAACCGTCAAGCTCATGGGGCTTCAGTCTCTGCTGCTTTTGATCTTGAATTTCTGTTTATCGCACGTCGTCGCGGATATCCGATCCTTGAAATGCCTGTTGCATGGCAATATGCTGAGACGAAGCGAGTGAGTTTATGGAGTGATACGATAGAAACGATCAAAGATATTATGAGAATGCGTATCTATGAGTTACAAGGACGCTATACAGCATGACATTTTCACTTGAAGCGCTTGTCCAGTGGATCAAAAAAAACATATCGTATCGTGATGTTCTCATTTTGACAGGATTGGTTTGTCTCTATTTGGCGACACGCTTGATCAATCTTGAGAAGCTCCCCATTTTTTCAGATGAAGGTATCTATATCAATTGGGCACATACCGCATGGAAAGATGCATCTCTGCGATTTATATCTTTGACAGATGGCCGTCAACCCCTCCAGACATGGGGAACGATCCCATTTTTGAAACTTTTTCCACAGGACAGGCTTTTTGCAGGAAGATTGTTTGCCGTTAGTGCTGGTTTGTATGCACTTGTTGGAGTTATCGCTTCAGGTTGGACACTGTTTAACAAAAAAACAGGCTTCATTGCAGGACTCCTGTATGTCGTGACACCGTACTTTGTCTTTTATGATCGAATTGCGCTTGTTGATGCAATGGTTAATGCGTCAACAATATGGATGTTTTTCTTGTCTGTGCTCATGGCAAAAACGAGACGGCTTGATATCGCAATGATTCTCGGGTTTATCACGGGGTTTGCATTGCTTGGTAAATCATCAGTACGGCTTTATGCTGGACTTATGCTCTGTGCAGGTCTTTTCGTTGTGTATGAAGAGCATCGTATGACGGCTATGAACTTTATAACGCGTATGAAAAATATCCTTGTTGGACGTGAGCCAATCATATCGCGACTTCTCTCATTTTTGGTCTTGTATGGTGTCGTCATGGGGATTGCCATGCTGATCTACAATGTTCAACGACTCTCACCGTTTATGCACTATGTCGAAATGAAAAATACGACATTTGTTTTGACGCTTCCTGAGCTGATCCAAAATCCTCTGGCATACTTTCCGCATAACATCATCAATATCCCCATCTATATTTTTATGGAAACAGGGTATGTCCTTCCTCTACTTGCTCTTGCAGGTCTATGGGTGATGTGGAAGAAGGAGCGAGAAATGAGTGTGTATTATGCACTTTGGTTTGCTGTCGCGACACTTGCTCTCGCATTTGTTGCAAAGGTCCTTTTCCCTCGCTATGTTTTATCTATTGGAGGTCTGCTCCTTCTTCCAGCTTCGTACTATCTTGCACAGATGACGTCCAAAAAGGCACTCATCAGCATCACCTTAGTGATGACCTGTATCTCCGGATACATGATTGGCGTGTTCTTGTTTAAGCCCGTTGCACTTCCTTTCCCAGCTATTGATAAAGGTCAATATCTTGAAGGATGGACAGCGGGATTTGGAGCGCAGGAGATTGTGCAGTATGCACGAGAGCATGCAGATGGCAAACGAGTGATTTTCCTTGCGCAAGGGGACTTTGGTATGAGTGGTGATGTTTTGCGAACATATATCCATGATGGTGAGGATATGTTTGTGAGGGCGTACTGGCCTATGACGGACGAGCACCTTCGTGAAAATCAGACGGATCTACAAACAAGCAAAATCTTTGTTGTGTATGGTCATTGTAAAGAGCCAGCCTATGAAGGTGATGTCTTAGCTGATGATAGATGCTATACCTTTGAAGAAACGAAGCCATTGCGCGAGATTAAGCGATTCATCAAACCAGGGGCAAAAGGAGCATTGTATCTTTTTGAGCTGTTACCAGATACGACATCGTTATGATACACAGATGTATCGTTCTTGCGTTACTTGTCATGTGTGTGATGACACTTGGAAAAGGATTCCTGCTTCACAGTGAGAAGGTGTACGGGTTTCATGACATCACACAATATGCACGCGTTTCTGATTTTAGTATCAATCTCGCTCATGGAATCGTGCCACCACGTATAGCGCCAAATTTTTCACATCAAAGAGGGTATCCAGTGTTCAACCATTACGCACCGCTTGCATACTATATCACAGCGGGATTGCATTTTGCAGGAATGGGTATTCCGTATGCTGTCAAAGTGTCATTCTTTCTCGCTATAGTGACGGCGGGGATAGGCATGTGGGCATGGATGCGGGGACATTTGTCACAGGAGGGGGCACTTGTTGGGGGCATACTATATAGCACGTCAGCATATCTTGGAACTGAGGTCTTTGTGCGAGGGAACCTTGCAGAAGTCTGGTTTATTGCAGTTTTCCCCTGTGTTCTTTGGGCTATTGATGCATACATCCAAGATAAAACATATACATCATTGGTGCGTGTCATCGGTGCAGTCGCACTGCTTCTACTGGCACATAACGTCTTATCCCTTGTGGGATGTGCAGTCATCATACTGTATTCGTTACCATATCGCTCATCCCTCTTGACTGTTGCAATCATGACAGCTATTCCGCTTGCTGGTTCATTTTTGTTTCCAGCAATCTTTGAATTAGCACAGACACATGCCACTCAGATTGCGACACAGACGCTTTATGGAGATCATTTTATCTGTATCAAACAGCTCTGGAATTCAC
>CAYZCU010000036.1:0-5358 GCA_964477065.1 uncultured Gammaproteobacteria bacterium | reverse complement strand
ATCAAGAAGCTGTTCGTCGTGACGATTTTTCTCGACAACACCCGTCAATTCAAGAAGCCGATCCGCAAGGGTAGACTTTCCATGGTCAACATGGGCAATAATGGCAAAATTTCGGATATGCATGCATATAGTATACTATGGATTGCCTCAATAAGCTCATTCAGTGGGAGTCGTTCGTTTGTAGATACGTATAACAGGATGATCAAATACAGTGTGTGCTTCCTCCGCATATTCGTCAGGAAATTCAAGTATCTTTCTGCCCGCTATACGTATCTGAGGATAGGATGAAAATGTTTTCATGAGTTCAAATTCTGTGCCACTAAACAATTTCTTATAAAAATTTGCTGTAAATGGATAGTCCTTTTCTGTTTGACATGAACGATTTGGACTATCTGGACGGGCACATGCGTAATTTGTAAAAACACGACGCGAAGCGATCACAACATACTCTGACTGTGCCAACGTGTCTGTAACTGCACGTTGTGAAGTTGGATCAGCAACATCGTACATATCTATGACATGCGTATGAAAGTGAGGAAGCGTATCCGAAATAGGAAGATCCATCACATTCCCTGTTTCAAGAAAAACATCTGCATCTTGGGGAATGTGTTTCATCATCCATGTTGATGCTTCAAATCGAACATCTTCTTGCATATAGATATGTGCATATGCAAGTGCTGGGATCATAAGGATCACGACACATATACCACCGGCAGTTCCAACGAGGATACGAGAGACGGCGTGGTGTCGTACAAAAGCATACACACGATAAAGCAAGATACTACCCAGTACAGTAAGAAGTGGCATAATTGGAGCCATAAAACGGGCCCATTTGATGTAGAGCCCACCACTTAGTGCAAAATATATGATGCTAGCGCGAGCAATGATATGCAACGCTTTATTATCAGATACGGTACTCATGCACAATCCCAAAAAACTCAACACACACATCCCGATTCCCAGAGTGTAGGGAAACACGTGCATGATGTGAAACAGATAGGGGATCGTATGTTTAAATTGTTGCGTATAAAAGACAGGAATTGATCCATTGCCAACGCCGATCTCATAGGTCATAGATCCAATGAATTCTTTCATATGCAATAAAGATTGAAATGATGTACATACTGCCACAGTACCTGCCCATATACAGATGATACTCATGGTGTACACGGTACTTTTTATATTCTTTTTTGACGATCTATATAGTTCATACAGTACAAAAAGCAAGCTTGAAAGAAGTGAAATCTTTATGCCCACGGCAATGCCAACAACAATTCCAACAAGTATGGGCCACACAGCATGTGAAAAACGCTTCTTCCAGATAATCAAGCACACGAGAAGTGTGTACAGAAACATCAGCACTGCCTCAGTCGTTCCAAAGTGTGCATATTGGACCATATATGGTTGGAAAAAGCAGAGTATACAGAGGGCAACTTTTTCATAGAAAGTTGGTTGATACGATCGTAATACATATCTCACGAGCTGAAACATCAGTATGCCAGTTAAAAAGACCCATACGACTGACTGTAATCGTAGTGCCGTAACCGCTTCCGTAAATGTCACAGCTGTGTGAGTCCCCATCACAAAATGCCACATTCCAATGCCAATCTTTGCTAAAAACAGTGGAGCTTGGCCATACGCATAAAATTCTGGATTCCAGCAATCACTGGGGGCATGGAGCAAAGTATCGACTGAACACTGCATCCTGACAACGGCATCCGCCATATTGCGCTCATCTGGATGAAATGGGTAGGGTAATCCCCATTGAATATGGGTTACGGTGAGATACAAAAAAAGTACAAATATGCCAAGTCCCCACATCATTCCTACCTGCTGTGACTTCCCAGACATATTAGACTATATCAGCAAATGACCCTTCGAGCTTTTTGAATATCATGTATGCACAGCCCAGTAAGAAGAGTGATATTCCTGTTGCAATAAGCATACTTGACATTGAAGGCGCAGATCCATTAATGATAACCTCTCGATAGGCATTGATAATAACAGACATCGGGTTCAACTTGAAAATCCATCGCCACTTTGCTGGGAAAAATTCGGTCGCATAGATGATTGGTGTGACATAAAACCACAATTGCAAAACAAGCGCATAAAGATATTTGATGTCACGGTAGAAAAGATTCAGTGTTGCTAAAATCAGTGAAAGTGCATATACAAAGAGAAACTGAATAGCAAAAATCGGGATGAGATACAGCAATGCAAACGTCAATGGAAGATGATAAAAGAGCATGAGACCCAGAAGCAAAAGACATGCCAAGAAGAAATCAACCGCCTTCGCCGCAACAGTTCCAAGCACAAATATTTCTCGAGGAAAATATATTTTTTTGATGAGTTCGCCATTTCCTGCAAACGCATCTGTCGCGGATGTTGTCGAATTGGTCAAAAATATCCAGGGCAACAATCCGCATAAAATAAAAACGGTATAGGGGACACCAGGGGTGCTAAACTTCACAATAAATGAAAAGACGAAGCTCATGATAAGCATCTGGAAAAACGGATTCAAGATTACCCAGAAGAACCCGAGAAAGGATTGCTTATAGCGCGATTTGATTTCACGCAGTGCAATATGTTTTAAAAGTTCGTTATATTTTCTCATTAAGATCTTTATCAAAAAGTGCTAATCCTTTTTTTGTTGGTCCATCATAGGCAACAGCGCCATGCTTCATATAGATCACCCTATCACAAAAGCTGGCAACCTGCTGGGCGCTATGTGATACAAAGACGATCGTCACTCCCTGCGCTTGAAATTCACGAAGGGTCTTAAAACATTTTTTGTTAAATTGGGCATCTCCAACTGCAAGTATTTCATCAATCAGGAGAATATCTGGATGGGTGAAGACGCCGACAGAAAAAGCCAATCTCAAATACATACCTGAAGAATAGTACTTAACAGGTGTCTCGATAAAATGGGTGTCAATCTCAGAATAGGCAATGATTTCAGGTATCTTACTTTTGATCTCCTTTTCAGAAAGTCCCAAGATGACTCCATTGAGGATAATATTTTCGTATCCAGTCAGCTCAGGATGAAAACCAGCTCCGAGAGAAATAAAGGGAGCTATACGTCCTTCCACGGTCAGCTCACCTGAAGTTGGAGAAGATACACCTGCAATCATTTGCAGTAATGTTGATTTTCCAGCTCCGTTTTTGCCTATGATACCGACAGTCTCACCAGGACTAATCGTAAATGAGACATCGTTGAGCGCATGGACATATTCTCGCGTCTTTTGACGACGTGCAAGAGCCTGGACCAACTCTTTCAGAGTACGCTGATGCTGATAGTGAAAGTACTTGTGTACATGTTCTGCCTGAATCATTCCCATGCTTTA
Organism: uncultured Gammaproteobacteria bacterium; assembly: GCA_964477065.1. Classification (GTDB taxonomy): domain Bacteria; phylum Patescibacteriota; class Microgenomatia; order UBA1406; family HO2-37-13b; genus 2-02-FULL-43-11-A. Next base: position 2,014 of record CAYZCU010000036.1, on the reverse strand, counting down.
TTCTACACTAGAGAAAGTCTGAAAATGAAAGTGTAGTACAATTGAGGGTATGTCAGCTCTCACAAAAAAACCAAATGCATCAGTTATCATCCTCAACTATAATGGCGAAAACGTTATTGCAACAACCTTAAAGTCTGTTTATGCATCTGCGTATCCTCGGGCTGAATATGAAGTTATTGTGGTTGATAACAACTCCACTGATGGGAGTGTGCAGGTGCTTAAAAAACTTCAAAAAACCTATCCGCAGCTTCGTCTTGTCCTCAGTGATACGAATGATGGCTTTGCAGGGGGCAATACGAAAGGATATGAAGTTGCAAAGGGCGACTATTGTATCTTACTCAACAATGATGTCATCGTCGATAAAAATTGGATACATGAACTTGTCAAAACTGCAGATGCTGATCCTCAGATCTTTTCAGTCAACTCAAAAATTCAGCTGTTCCCTCATTTTTTCATGCTCACACTTCATTCAAACATAGGATATGCCAATGTGGAAACGAGCCTCGATGAAGGGAATTTGCTTGCATACACGCGCCGTGGTATCAGAATTATGCATACATTTGTTGATGGCCGGTATCAGCTTCACGTCCCCCTGCATCCAATTGGTGAAGCCTCAACGATCAAACTCACGTGCCACATCATCGCACCCCCCGTGGAGAAACCTGAAGAGTATATGAGTGTTGCACCCCATCCAAGCATTGTACATACAACATACACCAAAGAGACCAATGGATTTATGCTGAACATCACTCTTGACACAACACGTATCAAACAGGAAGAGCGCCTTACTAAGATCCAAAATGCGGGCATCGTGGTTTATGATAATGGCAGTGGACGAGATATTGGAGCTGTCGTGAGATACTACGGACAAGATTATGAGATAGATGCAGGACAATACGATACACCGAAGGAAGTATATGCCTCATGTGGTGCAGCTGTGTTATTTCGCATGTCGCATCTTGAAAAAATTGGCTTCTTGAGTCGGGATTTTTTTATGTACTATGAAGATGTCGATATGTGCGAACGGGCACGAATGTATGGCTATATCACGGTATATCAACCGAAAGCATGTGTGAGACACATGCATGCCCTTTCAAGTGAAGAGTGGTCACCATTTTTTATCTATCATGCAGAGAAAGGGCGACTTGTCCATATCGCTCATCATTTTCCCATGCGAATTTTTCTCTCTGAATGGTTTGATTTTACATATGTAGCTTGTGGTCGACTCATGAGTCATATCTTTCAGAGACGCCATTGGATCAAAGATATTCAATACCTCAAGGTCGCAGGATCACTCATCATGTCATTACCAAAGTACCTTCAATATAGAAAAATACATACGACTCGTAAACAACGAGAAGGAGTGTACGCAGATTTGCGACACGGAAAGTGGCTTATCAAATCACTATGAAAAATAAAAACCGCCAACAAAAAACTGCTGTTGTCTATGATAAATGGTTGGAAAGCCTCGGTGGCGGGGAAGTTGTCGCATGTAGTATCGCACGAATACTCCGTGATGAAGGCTATGCAGTAACCCTTGTTGGTGGCAAGGAATTTGATACCCGTAAAATTCATTCCAAACTGCATATCGATCTTAAAGGTGTGACCTTTAAATGGGTATGGAATGATGAGTATCGTCTAAAAATGCTCACACGTGATGCTGATGTCTTCTTTAACACATCATTTATGGACTATACCCATGGGATGGGAAAGAAGAGTTTCTACTATACGCATTTTCCAACAGAGGCATATATGTCTCTTAAGGGCTATATATTCAACTTCCTCGTTGCCCCGCTCTTTACCCACTGGATCAACAGATGTGAATTTGTCACACCCAAAAATGAAACTATAATCAACGGTCGCTATGGGTATGTCCTTGAAAAAAATAATACGTTGCTCTTCACGCATGAGTCTCGCTCGAAGCGTATTGTCTCCTTCTCACTGTTTTATGAAAACTACTTTGATCACATTGTTCGCGAAACAGAGATAGCGATTGAAAATGCAGATGTATATG
>CAYZCU010000035.1:2210-5894 GCA_964477065.1 uncultured Gammaproteobacteria bacterium | reverse complement strand
GCCTGATCTCTCCACTTCTTGCTATCCTTGGAATTGGAGGTCTTATAGCAGGTGCGAGGAATTCTGTTTTCAAACGCGCATCCAGAACTCTTATTTTTGTTGCAAGTGCACACATATTGTTCATGTCTTCATTTGTGACACCGGACGCTCGCTATGTCAGTATGCTCATTCCAGTTATTCTCATTGGTGTTGCAATAGCATGTAAACTTTTTCTTATAAAGCTTCCTCAAAAAAAATTATATTTTGCACTTGTCGCTATCATACTTCTCCTACATTTTTTTATCCCTCAATTCTCACAATCTGATGAAGTATATGCTCTCACATTAAAAAAACAGATTGGACTTAACTATCTTCATCCAGAGGAGCCATGGAACTATCTTGCTATTCAAAAAATAAACTCTTTTATACATCAAAAATATAATGATACTTCTCATAGACCAATCTATATAGGTACATTTCTACCACCTCATTTTGTATCGTATTTTAGTAGAGAAGCTATTGTCGTACCATTAACCCTCGATCAAGAATTTTTCTCAGCAAATAGCACTCTTCCAGGCAACTCTCAGACAATCCAGGAAATGTATACATTTCTCCTTACACAGGGTGATGTATATGTTACGCCTGCCTATAGTGCCAACAATCCCACAATCTGGAATCCTGCGTTTAGCACACTTCAGTCTGAGTTTACATTGCAACTTGCTAATGAAGGTTGTTACAGCACGTGCAATCTCTACAAACTGAGCAGTAAGTAGTACAGAGATTCCTTTCTCGTTTAAGGGCTATACGATCAGAACGGGACAGATTTCCACTGTCAAATTGATGTTTGTACCCAGACCATACTCACTGTCAGTCTTCTGCGCATTGTTCAACATGAATGTATAAATCGCTGAAAGACACTTTTTAAATCGAGAGGCATCTTTCATAACACGAAAACGCTCATGGATAGCATGTACAAGCCATTCTGAGGGATGGTCAGATATATTGATAGCCTTATCCTCAGCAAGCTCATGTAAAATCGCTTCTATCTTTTTTTCCTCCATAAATCCAAATCGTATACAAACAGAGTAAATCGTTCCAAACTCTGGACTATCAAGAAACTTATGAATTTCAAATCTTCTATCATGTGCAAAAGGAGCACGAGCGGTACGGACATTTACGATGAGTAAATTTTGTGGAAGGGCATTGTATCTTTCCCAAAATACTTGCTTGAGCATCGGTACAGAATCATTCACATCATCAATAGCTGTCGGGGACAGAAACACAATAGATCGTGGGATGACGGCAGTTTGAGATTTTTTCAACTGAATAAGCTCCTTAACGGTCATCGACGAATATGATTTGTACACTCGACGGACCTGCCTGCGTCCCCAGTACCAGATAAGCATAATCGACGTCATCAGAAGTGCCAAAATAAGAGGTACGTATCCTCCGCTGAAAATCTTGATCGAATTTGCTGTCAAAAAAACACCATCAATGATAAGAAGAGGGATAAAAAGCATAAAAGACGCAACTCGAGGCCATTTCCAATAATATCGAGATATTGCCATCATAGCGAGTGACGTCATGAACATGACACCCGAAACTGACAAACCATATGCAGATGCCAAATGCGTACTCGATTTGAATGTCAAGACAAGTGTCACACTTCCAGCATAAATAAGCCAGTTCACAAGAGGAATATATCTTTGTCCCTCAAAGTCTTCATGCGTATGAATCGTATGTAGATTGGGCAGTAGATTGAGAGAGATGGCCTGTGTGGCTAATGAAAATGCTCCAGATATCAAAGCCTGTGAAGCTATAATTGTTGCAGCAGTTGCTAATACGATCATTGGTATCAAAAATAGAGTAGGAACCATACTAAAGAAGATATTATTGTTTATTATTGGACTACCTGAAAGAAGGTACGCACCCTGACCAAAATAATTGAGTAAGAGGGCTGGGTAGGTGATAGTGAACCAACTGAGCCTAATTGGTTTTGCACCAAAATGCCCCATGTCTGCATACATAGCTTCACCGCCAGTCACAACAAGCATGACTGAGCCAAGTGCAAGGAGCACTGCATGAAGTTCATGACTCCTCAAAAATGCCCAGGCATATGTGGGATTAATAGCAGTCAATATCTGCTGATGATCTACTATATGAGATCCCCCAATAATTGCTATACAAATAAACCACACTAAAACTATTGGACCAAATAATTTTCCAATTTTATGAGTTCCATTTTTTTGTGCATAAAAGAGTATGGTCAGAATAGCAATTGTCAATGGGATGACATATGGTCCAAAAGTAGGCGTTACAATAAGCAGTCCCTCAACAGCTGAAAGCACGCTGATAGCTGGTGTGATGACACCTTCACCATACAATAATCCTGCAGCGAATATCAGTAATGGAAGTATTGCTGTAAATAGCTTTTTGAGTGATTTCTTTGATAAAAGACTTACGAGTGCAAATACTCCACCTTCACCGTCATAATCAGCTCGAAGAACAAAAACCATGTACTTAAATGAAATAATGAGCGTAAGTGCCCAAAAGATCAAACTCACTCCTCCAAATATGTCTACCACAGATCGAGATAGATTTGCATGACCAAAAAACATCTCATTCATCGCATACAAAGGCGATGTCCCAATATCCCCATACACGACTCCTAGAGCACCTAGGGCTACGAGAACAAGCTTACTATTTTTTTTATGTTGGATCATTGTAAACCACTATTTTAATATGCAAACATACTATATACAACTCGCCAAATACACTTTCGGATTGTCCTCGTATCATGTATACTATCTCATATGGCAAAACGCGCAACGGGTATTGGGAAAATGAAGAAAACCCATTCTCATAAAACAAAGAAACGACTCGCTATAAAAGCAGACATGCTTGCAAAGAAAGCTCTCAAGAACCGCGGAAAGAAGAAATAAAAACTTTCGTACTTTATTCTATGTCGATCTCACATAAAAAATGGCCCTTGTGGGGCCACTTTTTGAGTATTATGTAAGAGTTATCGAGGCTTCATGACTCCGCCATAAGCTGGCTTAGGTTTTGCATCAACCTTCCCATCATTTAGATTAACGAGTGAACATGACATGCTTCTCCAATAATATTGTGATGTGCCAGGGACTTTACAACAGGTGAGTGTCTTTTTGACGACTCGTCCATTCACAACCTTTTTTGAGGTTATGGTTCCACGGCTCAAATCACTAGGAGTACAACTTGAATCCTCGACTGGTGTACTAAATGCTTCTGTTGATGTCGTCATACTACCTGCCTGCATTGCTTTGACAGTGTAGAGCATCCACAAGGTGAGGAATGCTACAAATCCAACGAGCAACCAGATAACGAGTCGCTGATTCATAAGGGTCTGACTAACAGATGTCGATTTACGAGCAGATGTCACTACTTTAGTTTTACTTGGCATAATACATGAAATACTAATTAATAATTACGTAATTTCATCCTAGTACTTTTTAAACACCCTGTCAAGACTTTTCAGATATACTTACTCTAGCATGCCAACACTTCGAAGCGTCAGTTGGAGATAATCTGTTAGCACCACACGAACATCATCAGGAGTGACCCAATCATAGGCACACGACTCCTCAGGATCAACACATAACTCATCTTCATTAGTGACGACAATCAAGGTCGGCACAACTATGAATCGTGTCGTCTCGTCCTCAGTCC
>CAYZCU010000035.1:0-2110 GCA_964477065.1 uncultured Gammaproteobacteria bacterium | reverse complement strand
GTGACGACAATCAAGGTCGGCACAACTATGAATCGTGTCGTCTCGTCCTCAGTCCAATGAGGTGTCCCAACGCATGTCATGTTTCCAACAAGTCCTGCCTCTTCCATCAACTCGCGAACGGCTGCAGATTCTGCACTTTCCTTTTCACGTATGTGGCCAGAAATACAATTCCACGTAAGTGGATAGGATCTATGTGGAGCACGCTGAAGGAGAAGGAATCGACCATCCTTACATACAGCAATAACGTCAACCGTACAATACGTTTGCATTCTCCAGTATACATCAATCTGCTATACTGACACTATGTTAAATCTTAATTCACTCATGGTCGGATCCATGAAACCAACCGAGCTCGCTACCTTTTATGAAAAAGTCCTTGGCAGACCTGCAGACATGTCTGAACCTGATTGGTATGGCTGGCAAGTTGGGGCAAGTTTCTTTGGTATTGGCAAACATTCAGATGTCGCTGAAAAAGCTCAAGAACCAGCACGCATCATGTTTAATCTTGAAACTGCAGATGTCCAAGCTGAATTTGATCGTATCAAAGCTACAGGGGCAACGGTCAAAAAAGAACCGTATGCAATGGGCGAGGGCGGTATGATGATTGCAACGTTTGAAGATCCTGATGGCAATTATTTCCAGCTCATGTCCCCGTGGAAGGCTGAATAAGATTTCAGACAACGTGCGTGAAACTAATCAAATCTTTTCTTAAGCAGTGTATTGTTGCGCTTGGGTATTGCATACCGCGATCTGCGACCCAACCGCCTTTTTTGTGTGTCATCACACCAGTTTTTGATGGGTGTATCGAATCGACGATCGAGCTCATTCACGACCTTCAAAAACAATCTGATCCCTCATTTGTGCACATACTTATCAGCAATGGCCCATCGGCTCATTTCAAGGCGACACTTAATCCGATACTCCGTGCAGACAAACGCTTTATCTATCACGAGACCCCATATGAGGACGTCAAAAATGGGATTGACCTTCAAGAAGATTTAGGAAGGCGACGTAACTATGCAATGACCCACTGGGAAGCCATGCGCTACATCATCATCGATGCAGATACTCAACTCGCAAATCATCACTATATCCGATCACTTCATGTTGCTCATGACTGTATTGATAAAGATATCATTATGACGCAAACACGGCTTGAGGATGAAATTTTGCCACTGTTTCCTCTCACCATTGGACATGTTGATGTGACAAACATCACTTTTTCTCGCAAGATAGCTCAATTGGGTGCATATCCCGATGATGCTTCACAGACATTTGGATCGACAAGCGATCTGCGCTTTTTTCATAACATAAATAAGCCTGATAATACGTGCTTTATGCCCATATTCGGCTGTATCAAAGATGCACGCACATCGTATGAATCTGTTCGCGACTACTATGCTCGAACAGTTTCACCTAGGAATGACCTTGCATAGTCATCTATGCCCACGGTACAATAAAGCATGGACACACCTATAGATGCTACCTATATACGAGACATGCTGATGAAACAGTCAATGGCCGTGCTTTCGACAGTTTCTCCTGAAGGTCTCCCCGATGCTGCTCCTATATATTATGTAGCTACGTATGCGCATGAGATTTATTTTGTCACACCAGTTCAAACACAAAAACGTCTCAACATGCTTCAGCAAAAAAATGTTGTTCTGACGATCGTTGATGCATCCCTGACAGAAACACTTCGTGTTCGAGGTGTCGTGGAGGATCATCCTGAAATGCTTGATGACATTTTGCAAAAACTTGCAGAAAAGCTCCATTATGGGGCTAGCTTTTTACAATCTCTTCCAGCACTCAAATACAAAGACCAAGCCAAGACTGTGATCAAAGTTCTTCCCTCAGATATCCGACTTCGACGATACACGGAATATAGTTTTACAGAAAAAACTATTTCCTTCCCCCAAGCCTAAAAATCCTTCGCGTAAGAAGGTTCATAACACCTGATACTGACTCCATCGTGAGCTGAGTTATAGAATAATTTGATGCCCCATACTCGCGTTGGTAGTGCGGAACGGGGACTTGTGCAACAGAAATCTTGTGAGTTTTCACATACATCAGCAACTCATTGATCCACCCAGCACCAGAGAGTTCTGGC
>CAYZCU010000034.1:0-8254 GCA_964477065.1 uncultured Gammaproteobacteria bacterium | reverse complement strand
AATCTTGCGACAAACAGAGCCACTGTTGAGAGTAAAACTGATATTGATGTCGCGCAACTTCAACATGCTGTGCACGAGACAGGGTATGAGTTGCTTCCTTCTCATCAGTCATCTGCGAGTGGGCATGATCATGCATCTATGGAGAAGGGGATGTTGAAAGAATATACCATCACATCCTGCATTTTAGTTGTAATGAGCTTGATGATTATGTTTATCGAATTGACACTCCCCATCTCTCTTGCACGTAAAGAATTTTTTCATCATCTCATGCCTCTGCTGGCAACGTATATGATGTTTGTCGTTGGGAGACCATACATTGCTGGTGTGATACGCTTTGTCAAACGCGGTCGTGCAGATATGGATACGCTTGTTTGCATTGGCACATTGGTAGCATATATATACAGTTTTATACTCACCGCGTTCGAGTCACAGCTCATGTCAATTATCGATACTGAGCATACCTATTATGAAATTACTGTCGTTGTCATTGGTTTGATAACTCTTGGTAAATTTCTCGAAGAGCGTGCAAAATCACATACCTCCTCAGCACTTTCACAGCTAATTGGATTGCAAGCAAAAGATGCCCATGTAATACGCGATGGGAAAGAGATCACACTCTCTCTTGATCAGGTTCTTGTAGGTGATGTCCTTCGTGTCAGACCAGGTGAAAAAATTCCTGTTGATGGGGTGATAACTGAGGGATCCAGTAGCGTTGATGAGTCAATGATTACAGGTGAAAGCATCCCTGTAGATAAGATAGTCGGTTCACAGGTGATTGGTGCAACACTTAATACAACGGGGACATTTTTGATGTCTGCAAAAAAGATTGGTACAGATACATTGTTAGCACGAATAACACAGATGGTTGAGGATGCCCAAGGATCTAAAGCCCCAATTCAGCGTCTTGCTGACCAAATTTCTGCCTACTTTGTCCCAATCGTCCTCATTCTCGCTGTTCTCACTCTGATCGTCTGGAGTATAGCAGGTGGTCCGCAGGGATTTATCACTGGATTGTATTGCATGATTGGTGTTTTAATTATAGCCTGTCCCTGTGCCATGGGTCTTGCTACACCCACAGCAATAATGGTGGGAACAGGAAAGGCAGCGCAATATGGTATTTTGATAAAGGATGCACAAAGTCTTGAGACTGCACATGCGATCAAAACAATTGTGTTTGATAAAACAGGAACTCTCACACATGGTAAGCCTGAAGTAACAGATGTCATTTCACTCGGATCATGGAAACAAAAGGATATAGCTCAGTATGCATACACACTTGAACAGCATTCAGAACATCCGCTTGCAGGGGCAATAGTAACGTATGCTCATCAAAATAAAGTGAATGCGCTCCCCATTACCCATTTCAAGGCTCTTGTTGGGTATGGTGTTGAAGGAACGATTGATCATAAGCAGGCACGACAAGGAACACGTCGGTTTATGCATGAATCAGGAGTTTCAGTACAAAAACTAACCGATGATCTGGTAAAACTTGAAGAGCAGGGGAAAACATGTATGATTCTCGCGTCAGGTAAAGATGTCATGGGCATCATAGCAGTTGCTGATACGGTAAAAGCATCAGCTCAAGATGCTGTGACTCAATTACACGCACTTGGAATTGAAACGGTCATGATGACTGGGGATAATTCGCAAACTGCTCATGCAATTGCGAAACAAGTTGGGATAACAAAAGTACTTGCTGAGGTCCTTCCTGACCAAAAAGAACAGAATATTCAAAGTCTGCAAAAAGGGGGAAACATCGTCGCTATGGTCGGAGATGGCATCAATGATGCCCCTGCTCTAGCTCGAGCTGATGTGGGAATTGCGATGGGGAAAGGGACAGACATCGCAATAGAAGCTGGGGATATTACGCTCATCAATGAAGATCTGCATTCAGTTGTTCAAGCCATCAGGCTTTCTCGACAGACGATGCGGACAATACGTTGGAGTTTGTTTTGGGCTTTTGCATACAATGTTGCACTGATACCTGTGGCAATGGGAGTTCTCTATCCGGTGAATGGGTATATTCTTAATCCAATCCTTGCATCACTTGCAATGAGCCTTTCATCTGTCTCTGTTGTTGCTAATGCATTATTATTGAAGCGATGGAAAATATGATTAATTACTGGACTTTGTTTTTGACAGGGTTATTTACAGGAGGTCTGACGTGCCTGGCTGTACAGGGAGGGCTTTTGGCAACATCGCTTGCCCAACGATCTGTACATCATGATGAGAAAACTGACAAAGGTGCGAGAGCACTTCCCCTCATCGTTTTCCTCGGAGCGAAGCTCGTTGCATATACAATATTTGGTGTGCTCCTCGGTTGGTTAGGATCATTAGTGCAAGTATCCCTTGGCACGCAGGTTATCATGCAGGTACTTGTGAGTATTTTTATGTTTGGGACAGCACTCAACATTTTGGAGGTACACCCGATTTTTCGCTATTTTGCACTACAACCACCTCGGTTTTTGACATCACGACTTCGACACGTATCAAAAAGTGCTCAATACTTTGCCCCAGCTTTGTTGGGTGGCATGACTATCTTTATTCCGTGCGGGACAACACAAGCGATGATGGCACTTGCTGTTGGATCAGGAAACGCACTCGTGGGAGGGATGATTTTATTCTCATTTATTTTGGGGACGATACCTGTCTTTTTTATACTTGGTTACTATGCCACACGCCTTGACGAAAGGATGCATAGATTATTCTTGAAGGTGACAGCAGTGATTTTGATAGTGTTGGCATGTGTAACGCTTCGAAACAGTCTCGCATTGTCAGGAGTAAATCTTTCATCAGCGCCGACTCAAAGCAATACAGTGGATCAACCAGTAGCTGATGCGACAGTGACATTTCTGCAGACATCATATTCCCCTCAAAAAATAACAGTTGAGGCAGGTGCGAAAGTAACATTGCATCTCAACAATCAATCTGGATCTGGTTGTATTCAGGCCTTTACCATTCCTACATTTGGCATTCAGAAAATTGTCCCCGTAGGCACACGGGCGGTTGTCACCTTTACCGCACCGCAGAAGCCACAGCAGATAGAGTTTATGTGTAGCATGGGAATGTATCGTGGTGTGATAGATGTTATATAATGGACCTGCAGTTTGCCTTAATATGAAAACAATAACGTATAAAATCTCTGGTATGCATTGTGCAACATGTCCCTTGATGATAGAAGGTAAACTTGAAGACGATGTCGTCGGTGTGATTTCTGCTCAAGCAAACTATGCAAAACAGAACTGCATTGTCGAGTATGATGAGCAGATTATATCTCCAGAAAAAATAGCGGATGCTATTGATGCGATTGGCTACAAAGTAGCATGATTATTGTGCCCAGACAGTAAAGGTAAACACCTTGTTCCCGTTGCCAAGATCTCGTTCAAACAATGCAGTTCGGCCCGAATCTTTTATGATGTGTCCCCAGTCTGATCGTGAGTCAAGATGCATATCTTGAACACTTTGCGAAATAGATTGTCCAAGAGGCAGTGCCTGTGCGCTTTGCACTGTTGTAAAGGTATCGAGGTGCGTATACATGCTGACCAGTTGCTCGTAGTCATGTGCATTGGGATGTTGATTGTTTGCCTGAGATTTGATAAGTCCACTTGGATCATCCGTATAGTCCATACATGTCCCTAGGTTGGGATTATCAAATGCCTCATCTTGATGGTCAAGCCCAAACGTATGACCGACCTCTTGACACATGACGAGATTTTTCCAAGCAGGTATATTGTACTTTTGCGTATTGAAGTACGTGTCGTTGAGCTTCGTTACCCCTTGCGTGATATGATTACCATTTGTCCAAATTTGTGCAATGCCCAGCCATCCATTATTGCCATATTTATTGTTACAGACTTCAACTCGACCACTTGTCGCCCGACAGTTTTTGGGATTTGTGAGCCCAGGAACGATAGTCGTGTGGAGAACGGTTGAAGCACTCCAATCTGTTGAAGTTGTTGCAAGATAGGTACTCCATTGAGGGGTGAGGTTGTTTCCTAGCTTCAGCGTAAATGGATTTGACGTGCGAGCCCAGTGGTATGCCCCCCATGAGTGATTTGCGTGGACAGGGGGATGTAGAAAAAGTATCAAAAAGCTAGCAAAGAACATGGTTACGAGGGTATTTTTGAGCTTCATACTGCAAGCATAGCAAGTGATTCGGTACAGATCAACAGGCGTATTTTTCTCATTATTTATTTTCTAGTTGGATTGTGAAACATTTTTCCATGACCTGGAATTATCCAATCTGCAATATCAAGTATTTTTTGTCGGGATGCTAAAAGTGCCTCTTGATCATTTACATACGGATCAACAAGATTCAGTAAGTCGCTCGCATTATCTGATGCTTGTTTACCGTCCTCCCACCAGAAGACATCTTGAGCAATACAGACAGATCCTTTATCAGTTGTAACAAGTAAAGAGGTGTGTTCAGGACTATGCCCTGGAGTTGGTATAATCATAATGTCAGTACCAGGAAGATTATTTTCATAAAAATGTTCTTCATCATCATGCCAATGGGTAGATTGGTCAAACAGACCAGTATGAGGAAATAGTCGAATATTGAGGAAATGATCGGGATGATAATGGCTTAAAAAAATCATATCAATATCGCTCGTTTGCAATGAATGAGTTGCAAGGGCTTTCAGAAGTGCCTCAGCATTTGTTCCAGGATCAACAAGTATTTTTTTAGAATCTGTTGTGATAAGAACAGAAGATGGAGATGCATGGTATGAACCATTTGACCCAGGATGAGCGTAGCCTTCAACAAGAACGTCAACTGTATTCATAATCTATTTCGATTGCATCATGCTAATGCGATTTCCTTCAGTATCTTCAAATGAAATGTATATGCCAACCCCTGGTATGTCCATAGGCTCACCAAATACTTTCCCGCCCTCTTTTTTGACAAGCTCGATGCTTGCATGAATGTCATCAACTGAGATCACGACAGATGGAGCTCGAAATCCCTCTTCATCTTTGTATTCATAAAATCCTCCGTTGATTGTCCCTGGAGTCGTTACCATGTTCTGGTCATCTGTCTCGGCTGTGCCAGCGACGATGTAGTTATTCATCTCAGCTCCAAGTTGGTTCATCTGCCAACCGAAGACAGTGGAGTAAAAGTGTGATACGCGCTCTTTGTTTTTTGCGGGCATTTCAAAATGCACCACGGGGTTCTTTTTCATAGGGTGTAGTGTACCAAAAACAACTTCGGGTGTGCAACATCGGGAGGGGATCAAAAATGAGGCTAGATTGTTCTTTCAGGTGATGAAATGATGGGCAGATTGCGCTTTTAGATTGACACTATGGATCTATAGGACAGTCTAAACAAAATTGGTGCGATTTTGAATAAAATTTGCACTGGCAGGAATGAACTCGCTTTTCCCGATGTTGCACACCCGAAGTTAAACAGCCACCTTCAAATTCATGTTCCCGCGCTCTGATCCAGCTGTGATTTTGATATAAGCATTTCCAGTAAAAGGCTCATTGGATGGAGCTTCTTGAGGTTGAGGCCCTTTTCCAAACCGCACTGCTTGAATAGAGCTGTTCAAGCGCAAATAAAATGTCCCTGTCGTCTGTGCTGATCCTGGCTGAAAAGGCAAAAGGCTGTGTTCAAGTCGAACTGCCTCCATCGGTCCCCAATCTGGAGTGAATCCATCCACGAGCCTGCCTTCATAATGAGCTTCAAGAAATACGTGCATTTGTTCTGGGCTATCGCCAACAAGCTGAGTTGAAGGGTCAACAGGTATCCATGTTCCATCGCTCAGCTGTACTTCGCACCATGCATGAGCCCCTACAGTTTCACCTACTGGCGCACTTCGAAACAAAGGCTCTTCACTGTCATGGCGAGGGACATTTTGAATTGTACCGGCAACACATGTTAAAAGCATCCCCCCAAGCCCCGCCTTCTGCGCAAGATATAAGTACGCAAGATGTATGTGACGGCAAATGCCATATCCATGCTCAAACACATCTGCTAACTCAACAGCGTGATGAGGAGCATGCAGGCCAGTATGGTCGCGGACCCATTGTGCTTTATCAGGATCGCTTAACGCAAGGGTGTCAACTGCATCATCGTATGCATAATGGACATGACGTCTCAGCAATTCAAGAATAGCGCGTGGGCGTTCTTCCTCAGGGAGTTCTCTGATTTCCTCAGCCTTCGCAGCAAGCTGAAGCATGATGTCTGATTCTCGAGTAAATGTTAGTTTACCATCGGCATAGGTTGATCCGAGGACGATATCGAGGGGCTGTTTTGTAAAGGTAACATCAATAGATTTGCTCGTGGGAGCATCCGCTGTGAGATGGAGTTGATCAAAGCGTGCTGTCACCTGTGTGCCGTCCTGATCTATTCGAGGTTCTATGAGATCAGCTTGTAGAGGTAGCTCTGAAGAGGTAGGGAGGTCTTCCAGTTGTGTGTCCATCAAAAGAGTATAGCAAATGATTGACTTGAGGATGTGCAGTTCAGTATTATGATCTTATGCGATCTATCAAGGAATCCCAAATATATATATATATTCAAGAAAGGAAAAGAGCGCAAATCGATTATCTTATCATCTACCTCTTTCCGATTTGTAGTGCACTCCTTGCCAGTGTTTTCACGACAAGTTATCTGACGACAATTGTATTGTTCTATGGTATCCCCAGTCTGTATCTCTCAATGCGATATACACGGAGTATCAGACGAGCTGGCATTTTTGCACTCATTATGGGTACTGTACTAACAATCCCTCTTGATTATCTGGCTCATCTGAATGGTGCGTGGGAGATCATTGCACCTGGATATCGAATACTGAATTTTATTCCCCTTGTTGATTTTGTATGGGCATTTTTGATTGTATATCTCATTATTATGCATCATGAAGGTCTTGCTCATCATCATTATAAACACAAGGTAGATAGCCAGCGGTCACGATTATTTATCAATTCAATGGTGTCAGTTTTTATACTATTTTTTATTGTTTACTTTCGATTCCATGAGTATATGCGGATAGAATATTTTTATCTCAAAGCTGGCACTCTTTCACTTATTATTCCAACAAGTATCTGGCTCTATAGGAAGGTAAAGCGTATCTTAATTTTTCTCAAGACAGCTTTGTTTTTTGGTTTGACATCAATGCTTCATGAAATTGTTGCCCTCAACAACCATCACTGGATATTTCCAAAGTTTGGATCATTTATTGGCTATATACCGTTTTTCAATCACAGAATTCCAATCGAAGAGTATTTGTTCTTTTTCATACTCATGTCAGTGGGAATCTTGACGTATTATGAATTTTTTGAAGAATCAGGCAGGAGTGGTTAGATAAGCATATACTTTCTCAATAGTGGCATCAAAATTATCTGAACAGTCAAAATACGGGAGTGAATATTTTGCACATTCAGATTCAAGATACGTACTAAAATCTATCATGCCTTGCACTTTACGCAACAAGTCATCGTCTGAAAACTTGTGTGTCCAATCATCTTGATGAATAGAGAACTCTCTGATCTGATCACATTTGAGCTGAGGTGAAATATGTGCATAGCCAACAAAACAGGGTCGTACTATGTCACCAAACCGTTGCATTAATGCGTGGATATCCTTTGGCAATAACCCATCCCCTTCAACAAGATACTGTGGTTCATCACAAATGAGTCCTGCAAGAAGCGGTTCAACATAAGGCCAAAGTTTTTCAGCTTTTTCAATAAATGGTAGATCATGATGAATTCCAAGAGAAGGGACTTTTTGAAGTGCATTAGTCAAAAAATCGACACAAAAAAAGGGAATCTGATTTTGAGCAACGCATCGTCGAGCGATAGTTGATTTCCCAGTGCGTGATGCGCCAGCAAGAATGTAAAGCATATCTGTATTGTAGCAAATTTTTTAGCTCGGCAGTCTCAATGCACGTTCTTGTTATCTCAACCGCGCAAGCATCGCGCAGATGGTCTCATATTCAGGCGCAAGCTCTTTTTTGCAGATATCGAGTGTCAGTGCATGCCATTTTTCATCGACCTTTGTTGCAACAAGATTGATCATCTCATCAAAAGGCATGTCTCGCAGGTAACGAATCGCTATGGTAAAGCCTTTGACAGAAATGAAGCGGTAGCAGTCTGCATTGCAACAAATTTCAGACTCAATCGAATAAAACTGAGTCGTCCCATGGTGCTCAAGGACACAATGCTCGATATTTTCTTTCGTTTCGTGGGACACGTCTGGGAACGTTTCGAGGAGCTCGACGGTCCGCTTGTGACACATTTCGACATGGTCAGGCACGCG
>CAYZCU010000033.1:0-8906 GCA_964477065.1 uncultured Gammaproteobacteria bacterium | reverse complement strand
ATACATCACGCGTTATTGCTCAGCTTGCACTTCCTTCGTTGGTCTTTTCGTAATATCTCCGCCGAGAAGTCGAATGATCTTGTCCAGCTTTACATTGAGCTGTTCAAACTGCTCGCGATTGTGAGGCATTGCTGGAAATCGGCTTGATCGGTCCGAAGAGCTTGATCGATCTCGGTCAAATGATGGCTTTCGGGTGAAAGGAGCATCTGAACGCTTGTCGTTGTTGGCTGACATAGTGCGGAAACAATCTGAGCAGTACACGGGCTTCTCACCAGTTGGTCGGAATGGGACTTCACAATCCTTCCCGCAGTTACTGCAGGTTGTTTTGTGCATCGCTCCCCCTTCACGTTTATATCCGCTTTTGGGTGCGTTACCATAGCCACGCTTATTATTGCCTCGATCTTTACCGCCACCGTATGATGTATTGTTTCGTTGAAATGCCATATGTCGCATTGTAACACTATTTACGTATAATTGCTGGAGCAGTTTCATGGTACAATATATCTTCTGGAAACGATAATCAAGTTCTCACAAGTCTCATTTGACTTTGGGCACGACAAACCCATTCTCGATGCTGCACATTTTACTGTCCGCAAGGGCATGAAGGTTGCACTGATGGGCCAAAACGGCGCTGGCAAAAGCACGTTGTTTAAGCTTATTACGAAGAAACTTCTCCCTTCATCGGGGGATATTTCTGTGGATCGAGGCATTGTCATAGCTACTGCACATCAAGTCATTGCTCCTGAAGATATGGACCTCACTGTTGAGGAGTATTTTCGTAAAGCACTTGGTGGAGAGGTTGAACTCCATGAATTAAAGAAAAAACTGAGTAATGTCATGGGCATTGTCCAGATGGATGCCCCACTGGATAAAAAGATCCGTGACTTCTCAGGTGGACAACAGGCGCGATTGCTTCTTGCGTCTGCCCTGATACAAGAGCCAGATTTGCTCCTTCTTGATGAGCCGACGAACAACTTAGACTACATAGGTATTTTATTGTTGACGAGTTTTTTGATGGATTACAAGAAAAGTGTCATTGTCATCTCCCATGATGCAGATTTTTTGAATGCCTTCACTCAAGGAGTTTTATATCTTGATAGTCATACCAAGAAAATTGAGCAATATGCGGGAAATTATAATGATGTACTCGAACAAATAGCAGCACGACTTGAGCGTGAAAGACGACAAAATGCGCGTATGGAGCGAGGTATTCAAGAAAATAAAGATAAGTCTAACTTTTTTGCTCATAAGGGAGGGCGGATGCGTTTGGTCGCCAAAAAGATGCGTGAAAAGGCAGCTGAGATGGAGAGCAATATGGTTGAGGTTCGCAAAGAAGACAAAACAATTAGACCTTTTACTATTCCATCTCAAGACGGATTGGTCAATGAATCGCTTGCGATTACATCGTACTCAGTTATGCAAGATGACCATATTGTCGAAAAAAAATCAGACATACTCGTGGTTAAAGGAAAGCATCTGCTTATCTCAGGGCCAAATGGTATCGGCAAAAGTACGTTTATAGAGTCACTTATTCAAGGCACAGCCTCAGGGGTGACTATGACGCCTGGAGTTCGAGTCGGAGCGTATCGACAGGATTTTTCGACGATCAACTTTGATGATACGGTGTATCAATGTCTCAGTCTGGCTATGGACGAAGCGCAGGGAAAAATTTTAGAGCAAGAATTGAGATCTGTGGCATCTGGATTCTTGATAACATCTGACTATATACATGCCAAGATTGGAACACTTTCGGAAGGTCAAAAGGGGCTGGTATCATTTGCACGCCTTGTATTGCTGCGCCCTGGGCTATTGATTCTTGATGAACCAACAAATCATATCAACTTTCGCCATCTTCCGCGTATTGCTGAGGCGCTTGATGCATATACTGGCATGATGATTATGGTATCTCATGTCCCTGATTTCGTCGAGCAGGTGAGAATTGATGAGATCCTTGATATGGAAAGGTAACTTCTAGAATAAGTTTTGAATATAGGATGAAACCCTCTGCAGAAGTGATGGATTTTGATTTGTCTTCTGTTTCACAATCTTCTGTTGGGGCGTCACCGCATAGGTCGGTTGGGCAGGTGTCGCTTTTATTGGGAGTTTCTGATTACTAACAGGGGATGTCTTTTGTAGTGGAGTTGTTGATACCCCCAAAGATACTCCCGAGGAAGTACCTCCTTGGCAACCTGCGACAATCATATAATACCCTCCAACTTTATCAAGAGCTGCTACGGTCCTATTTTCCTGATCCACGACTGATGTTGGAAGCATACTCCAGTGAACGCCATCAAGCGAATGCGCTAATCGCATGCCTTTTGTATTGAATCGCTTATTTGGTTGTCCAGGTGGAGTGAGATCATCTGTCGTGTATCCGAGTGCCACAATAGATGCTCGATGCTGCAGTTCTGGGATAATGATTGCAGGTGCCTTATCAGAGCTTTTTGGTGGATATGTCTTGTACCACATTTGCTGGATCTGTCCAACCTGCCATGCTATCCCGCAGGCTTGCTTGACTCCAAGCTTACCACCCTCTCCACCAGCAAGGATAGCATTGCCACCTCCGATTGGTGAGTTTGATGAAAGTGTTTCTGATAGAACATTTGTGAGGAGTCCTGTCGTAGAAGGTGGAACAGTCATGACAGATGACAGATACGCATCTTGGTCAAATGTCCCTGGTTCAACGATGACACTTACC
Organism: uncultured Gammaproteobacteria bacterium; assembly: GCA_964477065.1. Taxonomy (GTDB): domain Bacteria; phylum Patescibacteriota; class Microgenomatia; order UBA1406; family HO2-37-13b; genus 2-02-FULL-43-11-A. Next base: position 6,208 of record CAYZCU010000033.1, on the reverse strand, counting down.
TGCTGACCTCCTATGTAGGAATCTTTGACTGGTGTGAATATGCCACCTTCATCTTGAGACGCTCCCTGAGGTATTTGCACCGTATCAGCTGGTGCTTCTGAGGCAGGAGTACACCCACCTGTTGTAAAGCTAAAATCAGATGATTGACCTGTATTAGAAGCAGAGTCAGATCCAAGAAGTCTGTAGTGGTAGGTTGTGCAGGCTGATAGACCAGATACGACTGTCGAGTGAGACGTTACTCGTGTACTCGTATCTGCTTCAGTAGTCGTTGCTCCATAAGATGTTGTTTGCCCATATTCGAGTTGTGTTGATGATGCTTCACTTGTCGTGTAGATCACGGTAAAGGACGTGTTGGTCGTGTGCGTTGCGCTCACAGATGAATAGGTAGGAGCTGTCGTGTCAATCGTCACCGCAACACTATCATATGATGCCTGAGCAGTCTTAAAACCATCCGTGTCAACAGCTCTGAAATATACAGTGTGGGCCCCTGATGTTTGTTCAGCTAATGTACACGTAAACGATTCACTTGTGGAATTGAATGTCCCATCAGATGCCGTACATGATGTCCATGAGGCACTTGGAGTTGATGAGTCAACACGATACTGCACATTAGCTATTGTTGATCTTGAATTTGTAGCTGATACTGAACCAGTCAAAGTCGGCGTCGTATCCGACGTTGTTACTGTCGTATCTGTTGCTGTCACTGTATGTGGGAAGCTATACATCAGCCAGACAGACCCTGAATTTGAGCGAGAATTATAGTCAGAGTCTTGAGAAGAAACGACGATATCGTATATGCCATCATCATTGAAATCACCCGATGTATATTGATATGGTATGCCATCATCTGCAAGTGCGCCATCAATTCGAAATATATAGTTGCTACTTGAAGACATGCTCAAGGTATTACCTGTTGAGCTCATGTAACCATTGAGCACAGACCCTGAGACAAGATACGATGATCCAGAATATGCACGCGAATTATTTGATGCATAAGCATATAAAACTACATCATTGTATCCGTCATTTGTATAGTCATGTATATCAAATGCACCTGGATAATCTTCAGCTACACCCGATATTGCAAGGCTGTAGTTTGAAGAAGTTGCGAGGTCGAGGTTATTACCCGTTGTCCCTGCATATGAAAGTAGTTTGGCATTCGAAATGACATAGACTGGTCCAGTTGAAGCATATTCATGAAGAATAAGATTATCCTCGCCAGATTGATCAAATTTGCCTGCAGTATCAAAATCCAGATATCGCTCTGCTGCAGATCCATCCAGCCGGACATTGTACTTTGATGAAGTAGATATATTAACGATGTTTCCTGTCCCTACATTGTCATCAATAGTCGTGTTAAAGACGACCCAAACAGAACCAGAATAACTACGTGAATTATTACCTGCATAGATAGCTGAAAAAACCATATCTTGTTTATCATCATTGTCGAAGTCTCCAAATACAGGAGCTCCACCAAGGCCAAAGTAAATCCCACCTGCTCCCCCATCCCATCGAATATTGAAGTTGCTTGTTGTAGCGAGATCTATCGTGTTTCCCGTAGTTGTATAGTCATCAAGGATAGAATCCTTTATGAGATAAACTGATCCCTCTTGGCTATTGCGATAATACGCAGTGATTGCAAGATCAGGTTTTGAATTTTGATCGATATCACCAGTGCTGGTTGCTGTTCCAAGACTATCTCCTGCTGCTGCTCCGTCGATTCTCAGATTATATTTAGATGCGCTATTGAGATCTATAGTATTTCCTGTTCCAGCATAGCCTGAAAATATTGAGTTATAGAGTATATACACTGAACCAGAATCAGCTCGACTGTTAAAATCCATCAAATCTCCGGATATAACAAGGTCTATAGACCCGTCATTGTTAAGATCACTTGGAGTCACCGCAAAAATACCACCATTCGCTGCTGGACCATCGATACGAATATTGTATGAGGTGCTTGTATTAAGGTCGATGGTGTTTCCTGAAGTGAGATAATCATCTAAAAGTGTGTCATAAAGAATATAGATAGATCCGGATGCGTTACGTGAATTATAGTCTGTCCCTGCGGCACTGATAAGGAGATCGTCCTTTCCATTTCCATTCAAATCTGCATATTTAAGTGCGTATCGAGTGAGACGGTCGCTTGCATTTGCTCCATCTATACGTAAGTTCCAGTTTGCACTCGAGTTGAGGTCGTAATTGACAGCATAGGTTGCTTTCGGAAGGAGGAAACATACACTCAAAAAGACGAAGAAAAGGAGAGTGCGTTTCATATAGCTAACTATATAAAAAATAGTACACGAATGGCGATATAACTTATTTCAAAAACTCACGTGTTTGCTGCAGGATTTTTGAAAGAGTTGAAGATTTCTTTTCTGATTGAGGAGGAGTGACTGGAGAAGCTGAGTGAGTTGGTTGAGGTGTTACCTGAGTAGGCTGAATAGTTGGTTGGATATTTAGAGCTGTATTTACCCCACGCACCGCAAATTTTGATGTCTGACCAGTTACAAGTGCAACAAGTGCATAATGTCCTCCAACTTTATCAAGTGCTGATACCGTGTTGTTAACGGTATCTACAGTTGACGATGCCATGATTGTCCATGCTTTCCCATCTGCAGAAAATGCGAGTTTCAATTGTGATTTTGCAAATGATTTTCCAGGCTTTCCTAAGATAGCTAGATCAGCCTCCGTAAATGGAAGTGAGATAATTGATCTTTTTGACTGAACTGCGGGGACAATTGATGCATCATTAAATTCATCCTTAAACCACAAAGTATGGTCATCGCTTATAAACCAGGCTCGTCCTTGAGGCGTGTCGAAGTATCCTTTCGATGTCTGTGCAACATCAGTTTCAAGACGTGCATCAAAGGGTAAAGCATTGTCTTCAACGACGATAACGGGTGGTTTTTCTGAAATGTCAGCTGAAACAATACCGCCTTGGTTCTTGACGGCGTGCGATTTTCCTTTCCCATTGCCATTTCCATCTGATCCAGATGACCCCCCTCCAATGGTGTAGACATATGTCAAGTAACGCGACTGAGGTGTGTAGACAGCGAGATCATTGTATGCTCGCATGTATACAGTATGTGTGCCCGATTGTGTTGGCGCATTCGTCAACGTGCAGGTGAAGCCTTCTGATGTCGAGTTGAAATCACCATCTGTAGCCGTACAATCTGTCCATCCCGAAAGTGGCGAGTTTGAGTCGACCTGATACTGAAAGCCATTTATGTTTGTGGTTGAATTTGAAGCTGAAATAGTCCCTGCAACCGTCACATGTGAACCCGTACGTGTCCCTGATGTTTTCGTTAAGGTGTGTGGGAAGTTATAAAAAATGTAATCACTCCCTGCTGATGATCGACCAAGTGGACTTGACCAATAGGCCGAGCTAAACAAATCAATCGTATCATCACCATCCATATCACTTTGGTACATGTAGAAGCCAAAATAGTCACCAGATGTGGCTCCATCGATACGGTGTGAATAGTTCGAGCTTGTTGCCATATCGACAGTGTTCCCCGTTCCTGAAAGTCCACTAAAAAGGCTATTATAGATGATATATATTGAGCCTGATTCGGCTCGACTATTGTATCCTGCACCTGATGCTGGGATAACGATATCAACTAATCCATCATTGTTGTAGTCATAAAACGTATCATCATGATAGCCTCCAAAGTATTCAGAAGCTGTTGCTCCATCAAAGCGAATATTCCAGCTTGAGCTTGTTGTCATATCGTGTATATTTCCAGTTCCAGCGTCATCATCAATAAGTGAGTCATAAATGACAAACATTGAACCCGATCCGTCACGCGAGTTCATATCCATGCCTGTTGAAGATAAGATGAGGTCTAATCTTCCATTTCCATTAAGATCTGAAGCTGATGTCCCTCCCCAACCAAAATAGTCATATTCTCCGACTCCATCGTAACGAATATTGAAGTTTGCCGTGTCTGTGAGATCAACGAGATTTCCCGTTCCAGCAAAATTATCAATAATTGAATCATAGATAACAACAACAGATCCAGAATCAGTTCGGCCATTCTTATCACCGTTTGTAATAGATGTGACAATATCGAGCTTTCCATTTCCATCTATATCCTGCGTCACAAGATCATTACTTATTGAAAAATAGCTTCCAGTTGCTTCATAGAAGACAAGGTTGTATGTCGAAGAAGTCGCAAGGTCTACGGTATTCCCCGTTCCAGCAAAGCCACTCAATAATGAATCATATATGATGTACAGTGCCCCAGATCGTGATCGACCTCCAAGTCCGCAGTGTCCTGAAGCCATAATCAAGTCATCAGCGCCATTGTCGTTAAGATCAATTCCTTCAACAAATGATTCCCCGATTTCACACGGCTCTGTTGCACCGTCGTAACGGATTGAATAATTGGAGCTCGTATTCATATCGATCGTATTGCCTGTCCCAGTCAGTCCTCCAAAAATATCGTGATTCACGACATATACTGACCCTGATCGGAACCGAATGTTATCAGAGCCTGGCGAGGTTAGAAGCATATCTAAATCTCCATCATCGTCCATATCAATAAAGCTCACCCCACCATAGCCGAGCGTATCACTTGCAGCAGCTCCATCAAAACGGACATTCCATTTTGTATTATCAGAGAGGTCTATATCATTGCCAGTTCCCGTAATTGCTGTAAGAAGCGAATCATAGATAATGTAACACGAGCCAGAATTGCTACGACTGTTGTTATCTGAAGCATATTCGCAGACAACAAGGTCGTTGTGGCCATTAGCATCAATGTCATGAGAAAGATCCTTGTAAATGATACCTGCCTTTGAGGAGGCAGAAGATCCAACGATGCGGATATTGTAGTTGGATGTTGTTGCCGTGTCGATTGAAAGTGCGTGTGTTTCTTGTGGCACTATGCAGAGGAGGCCAAAGGTGAGAATCACGAAGACTATAAGATTTTTCGTAATCCATTTCACATTCATATGTAGTAACTATACTACAACAACACATGCGAATGGAAGAAGTATTTTTGTGCCGGAGAGAGGACTTGAACCTCCACTTCTTGCGAAACTGGTTCCTAAAACCAGCGCGTCTACCATTCCGCCACCCCGGCAACTACTCATGAACATATTTTAGGAGTGATGTTAACCTGTCGGTTAAGTTCACTCCTAAAATAGTTATTCGTAGTTTAGATGAATCCTCCCGTGGATCATACTTTCTCTTCAACTGTGGATCATACTTTTTGAAGAGATCTTAACCGAAGGTTAATTCTCTGAAAAAAGTGATGATTCACAGTTATTATAACACGTTGTACCGTCGTATCCGCGCTTCTTCGCGCTCAAATTGAGCGATGTACATACGTACTTTTGGAGCCCACGTTGTGGATCCCCCTGCATATCTATAGCCAATAGCATCTAAAGTATCAGCTCCGCGATCAATATATTTATAGCGTAAAGCAGTACCGACAGTCGTAATGCCATCAGACCATGAAGCAAAGGGGGTACGTCCCACATTCCAACCAAATGGATTGTATGTCCCGTCAATCATGGCACGGCCAAATCCAGATTCAACCCCAGCAATAGCGGGAAGCATGTACGGATCAAGATCCATAGTATCAGCAACCGTGATAAAGTTTTCGGCTTCATCAGCCATTGGTGACTTATGACGTGCTAAAACACGTGAAACAGCACGAATTTGAATCTGTTTTTCCTGTGAGTCGCTGCTTTGAGCAGATATAAGCACAGCAGAATGACCTGCAACAGAAGACGATGCATGAGCAGGACGAGTAAATGATAGCACTATGCTCAGCACGATGATGCCAATGAGAATTCTTTTCATGATGCTTTTGAAACGACTAACGGTATGCATCTCATATATATGAGGTGCATGCTTGCTGTCGCGTCATGCATGATGTGTGAAGGGGGCAGATGTAAAAAAAAAGATCCCAGAGCCACTCAACTATAAATAGAGAGAAACCCTAGGATCTAAACAACAGTATACAACAAAACTATAGGATTGTCAAGTAGTGTGTATAGCATAACCATTTCGACATATAAATTTAATATGTTTCGATGCGATGGAAGAAGTATCGGACAGCGCGTGACCATGAGCCGTTTGATCCAGGTGTGTATTTCTTCATAATCTGTTCTGTGGTGATAAGCCCTTTGTCGCGCTAGTTCTTCTTAATTCCAGCTGAGACTGTCCTAATACCCCCCTCGTCTGCGCCGCCTT
>CAYZCU010000032.1:4998-9551 GCA_964477065.1 uncultured Gammaproteobacteria bacterium | reverse complement strand
AGCAGAAGGTCTACATGACATGGCACGTATCACTTTTGGATCGGGTTTTATAGATGCTTGGTTCAATCGATCAGTACCAGCAGCGCTTTTCATAGTAACTCTCGGTGCAACTCAACAGGCTCTTAGCTCAGCTATAAGAACACGAGCTGAAAAACGTTATAATCAATCATAAATAATCCTATGGCAAACAGACTTAATAGATTCCGTAAACAAATTGATAGAACAGATGATTTCTGGGAAAATATAGTTAAAAGCGCAAATAAGAAAGTAATACTTGGGACTGCTGTAGGTTTATCAGGTTTTGCGGGTTTTGCGACTGAGCACCCTTTACCAATTATTGCAGGTACACTTTTCGTGTGCGGCCGACTACATTTAAGAGCACTCCAAGAGCGTGAAGAAGGATACGAAAAGTTTTTAGCTGATCGAACGCATGCGTTTAAAAGATTAGCATCTGAAACGTCACCTAGTCAACGAAATAATAATGAACCCCGATACCCTTACTGCCATCTTTGACATTCTTGAGCTGTCCGAAGAGACACGATCAGCCTATCTCCAAAAGATGGATGCATTTATTGTTGAAAAGGGGATGGAAGCATTTATGGAAAGCTTCCCTGAAGGTAAGAGGGATAGCTTACTGACGCTCCTTGAAGCACACGATCGATCTGATGCTGACATATCTCAGATTGCTTCACAGCACCTCACACCGCTGGAGCTTGCTGAAGCTCAGGAAGCACTTGCGCGAGGCATGGAAAAAGCATATATTGACTATCTCAATGTCCTCACTCACTCTGCCTCAGAGGAACAGCGAAAGGCGATAGAGGGACTTTTGAAATAAGCGCTATTTTTTTCTGTTATGTATGACCCCTGCAAGAATAAGGATTGATGCCATAATCCCTATGAGCGTTCCCATTATTTGGTAGTAAAGTACTACTTCCATATATTAAATTTGATTATTAATAAACTTGCAATCCACAATAGTATAGCTACAATAAGGCTGAAAATAAATATCCCCATATGATACTTCCCTTGGTAGAGAGGGATACTAATTGAAACAAGCATAAAATGCCCCAGCTCTCGTAAAAGATCGGACATTTTATCGACAACCATCATATTTCTTCTCATAGTACCACCAGACTATCATACAGTTATGAAATTATTATGAAATCGCCTCAAAATAATCATTTAGATGCACCTCGGTGCTCACCCTATTGCTTTCCAACCGCCTGCTTGTTATAATAACGATCTATGAAAAAGGGCATTCACCCACAGACATATCCTGTTGTTTTCGTCGATGGCGAGCACCAGATCATCAGTCGCTCGACAAACAAGTCTGAAAAGACGCTTGAGATCGATGGGGTGACACATTATGTCTTCAATGTGGAAGTGAGCTCATTTACACACCCTCTCTACACGGGAGAGAAGCGATTCCTCGATACACAGGGACAAGTCACCAAATTCCAAAAGAAAATGGATGTTGCAAAAGAGCTTCGAGAAAAGCTTGCAGCTCGCAAGATGAAGCGCGAAGGCAAGAAGCAACAGCAATCTCAATCTCTCAAAGATCTCCTCGGCGGGCTGTAGTCTAATGTCTATCTGAAGTATGTTGAAGTGGGTTTTTGTGTGGGGTGGAGGGGATACGGCTGTGCCTCCACCGGAGGGTTATTTCTTGTTGTTGAGCTTCTTCAGCTCAATGATTATAGTTGAAAGCTGGTTCACGATCACACCTATCAAGAACATAATAATAAGCACAACGTCTGCTACATTGATCTTCATCGTCTTCCTCCGTTCTCGGCTAGCAAAGTTGCCAGCCACCGAAATGCTATCTCAAGTCAGCTTGAAACGACGTTTCGATGACCGGCACCGTATCCCCATAATTCAACGAACACAAGCTGATTTCATATACAGCATGTGTATATGAATAGCCTATAGTAATTAAGGCTCCTCCTGCTGATTTGTCAAGAGGGGAGCTTTTGAGGAGGTAAAGTCAGAGTATTTGAGCTGAAAACCTATATTCGCGTACCAAGGCGCTCTATCAGTGCTAGAAATAGATCAATAATTCTGTCTGCAAATCCAGGCTTTATCCGACGACGCAAAGCTGGTTTCTTTCCTCCAGTACGATGAGTTACTTCATCACCAAGAATATCATCCCCACCTGGTAGAAATTGAGCATATCCACGAGCATCCGGGGTAAAGATCGTGCCATTAGCAGGTAACCGACGCGTATATGGACGAGGCACGCGAGATGAATTGAGCCAACGATCGACCATATTAGCAACATCTTCTCCTAATGCTTCAGGCGCTGCTTCTGAAGTAGATCTTGATGAAAGACCCAATAACCGTTGCACGTCTTTTACTCCATCATAGCCCTGAGGAATACGTCTTTCGCCTGGGAGCATTCCATCTTTTCTTGTCATATCGCAATTATATGCACCAAGAAGATTCTGTCAAGAACTAACCTAGATGATTTGGCATATCATCATCAACAAGCCATCCACCAATACTCCTTGCACGAGGGGGGATACCTTCACCTGAGTTTTGCCTCTGATCTGCAGACAGGATAGATCTATCTGGTAAATCTAAATATCCTTCCACCCACTTAATCAGCAATGGAGCTTCGAACTGCTGAACTGGATTCCATATGCGCTTCTCTCGTTTCATGCACCAGTATACCATGCCCCAAACCAGCCTCAGATGGCATCTAGAGCTTGCTTTACAGCCTCAACTTCAGTATACTTCAGTACCTATGGCATCAAACTCCAACACCTACAATGCTGATTCGATCAAGGTCCTTGAAGGCTTAGAGCCTGTCCGAAAGCGACCTGCAATGTACATAGGAACGACATCAATCGAAGGAGTCTATCACTGTCTGATAAATGAAATTGTCGACAACTCTATTGATGAGGCTTTAGCAGGATTTGCAACACGCGTTGATGTGATTTTGGGGGATGACGGCTACATGACAGTCATTGATGATGGTCGTGGTATCCCAGCTGAAATTCATCCACAAAAGGGCATCTCAACCCTTGAACTCATTCTCACCACCCTGCACGCAGGAGGAAAATTTGAAGCAGATGCATACAAATTCTCAGGTGGACTTCATGGCGTGGGAGCAAGCTGTGTCAATGCACTTTCAGAGCATCTTATCGCAGAAGTTAAACGTGATGGGAAGATTTACAGACAAGAATACAATATCGGCGTCCCTCTCTATCCTGTCAAAGAAGTGACCACATCTGAACTGGGCATCACATCTGAGACAGGCACAGCGATCAAATTTAAACCAGACATAACGATCTTCACGCAAGGTATTGATCTTTCACTTAAGACGGTTATGAAGAAGATTAAAGATCGAGCGTATTTGATACCTAAGATTTTCTTCACTATTGAGGATAAGCGCGAAAATAAAAAATACGGCTATTATTTTGATGGAGGAATCAGATCATTGATACGCGAGATGAATAAGAACAAAAAGCCACTTCATGATATTTTGTATCATCGAGCTGAGCTTGAGGGATTTGAATTTGAGGTAGCGATTCAATACAACGACGGCATCGCAGAAAATGTTGTGTCATACGTCAACGTCATTAATACTCGCGAAGGAGGCACGCATTTGACAGGCTTTAAGACTGCTCTGACGCGCTCCGTCAATGCATATGCCAAAAATGAAATTGCTGCTATGAAGGGCGGACCTCTCAGTGGAGACGATACGCGTGAAGGACTCACGGCAGTCGTCTATGTCAAAATGCCTTCTACCTTCCTCCAGTTTGAAGGTCAAACAAAATCAAAACTCGGTAATCCTGAAGTACTCGGACTTGTTCAATCAGAAATGAACAAATTTCTTGATCAAACATTTGAAGAAAATCCAGCCGTTGCCAAGGCGATCATGGGTAAAATTCTGCTTGCCCAGCGCGCTCGACTCGCGGCACTTGCAGCAAAAGACGCGGTTATCCGCAAAGGAGCACTCGAAGGAGCATCCCTCCCCGGTAAGCTCGCTGATTGCCAAGAAAAAGACCCCGCTCAATCTGAGCTCTACATCGTCGAAGGAGATTCAGCAGGCGGATCAGCCAAACAAGGTCGTGACCGTCGTACGCAAGCTATTTTGCCCCTCAAGGGTAAAGTTCTTAACTCTGAAAAAGCGTATCTTGACAAGGTCCTCAATTTTAGTGAAATTAAAGACCTCGTTATCGCATTGGGGATGGGAATCGGCGCTGAAATTGATTACAAAAAACTTCGCTATCACAAAGTATTTATCATGACAGATGCAGATGTCGACGGAGAGCATATTGCGACGCTTTTGCTCACATTCTTCTTCCGCCATATGCGTCCGTTGATCGATCATGGACATTTATATCTTGCACAACCACCGCTTTATCGTGTTTCAATAGGCCAAAAAAAATGGTACGTCTTTAGTGAGGTTGAGCGTGATAAAGTGATCGCAGACAATTCGAAAGAAGGTCAAAATGTTGGCGTCCAGCGCTATAAAGGTTTGGGAGAAATGAACCCAGATCAGCTCTATGACACAACTATGGACCCCAATAATCGCGTCATGCGCCAAATTA
>CAYZCU010000032.1:0-4988 GCA_964477065.1 uncultured Gammaproteobacteria bacterium | reverse complement strand
TGTCGAAGCCCCTTTTGAAAAGCTCTCTTAGGGATTTACGATGTTGATGGGTGACCAAGTGCCACCGCGTCGAAAATTTATACAGTCACAAGCACATTATGCGGATTTAGACATTTAGAAACCTTGTGATCTAGTGACCTAGTAACCTAGGTTCTAGATCACTAGATTACCAGATTACTAATTTTAACTATATTTCATGAAACCACTTACAGCAGGAGATAAAGCACCAGAAGAAGTCAATGTCATTATCGAAATTCCACAAGGAGGATCGACAAAGTTTGAAATGGATAAGGATTCAGGCGTGATGATGTTGGACAGGTTTGTCCCTGTGCCTATGTTCTTTCCATTCAACTACGGCTACATTCCTGGGACACACTCAGACGATGGAGACGCAACGGATGTTGCTTTGCTCACAACCTATCCTGTGCCAACAGGCTGTGGTATTCGCTCACGCGTGATTGGGATGCTGGAGATGGAAGATGAAGCAGGCGTCGATACGAAAATCATTGCTGTTCCAGCAAAAAAAGTAGATTTCGGATATGCACATGTTGAAACAATAGATGACCTATCCGCCCATCAAAAAAACCAAATTAAACACTTCTTTGATCACTACAAAGATCTTGAAGAAGGTAAATGGGTCAAAACTGGTCGATTTTTAGGTAAAAAAGAGGCACTTGAGGTAGTTACAGAATCAATGAAATAACTCATGGACGACGATACAACACAAGACCAGCTTGAAGGAGAAACATCCGTTGAAGAAACGATGGGTATGCCTCTGGATGAATCTGCCGCAGAAGAAGCGCTTGAGGCCCTAACGAGCTTCTCGGATGATAGTGGAGCGCCAGCAGGCACTGCTCCCATCGTCAATGTGATGAAGCGTTCGTATCTCAACTACGCCATGTCTGTCATTGTCATGCGTGCTCTCCCAGATGTCCGCGACGGACTTAAACCTGTTCATCGCCGAATTCTCTACGCAATGTACAAACTTGGCCTTAATCACAAAGCCAAATTCTCTAAATCTGCTGGAGTCGTGGGAGAAGTTCTTGGAAAATATCATCCTCATGGCGATAGTGCTGTGTATGATTCACTCGTTCGTATGGGACAAACATTCTCTATGCGCTACCCGTTGATTCATAGTCAAGGAAACTTTGGATCTATCGATGGAGATCGCCCTGCAGCAATGCGATACACAGAAGCAAAAATGACGCCAATTGCAAGTGAAATGCTTGAAGATATTGAGCATGAAACTGTGTTATTCCGCGATAACTTCGATGGACGTTTGCAAGAGCCAGCATATCTGCCTGCTAAACTTCCAAACCTCTTGCTCATGGGTTCAGAAGGTATTGCTGTAGGTATGGCAACAAAGATCCCGCCACACAACTTGAGTGAGGTTGTTGACGCTGTCATTCGCATGATTGATGAGGTTGAAAAGCCTGATGCGCATGATCAGAAGCTTTCCCATGATGCTGATGCAGATGACTCATCTAGCAGTATTCACTATGTTTCACCAATTGACGACACAATTATCCAAGATGTGATCATGAACACCCCGCTTGCTCACTTGATGGAGCATATTCAAGGCCCAGATTTCCCAACTGCAGCAAACATTTATGGTCTTGATGAAATTCAGCGTGCCTATGCTACTGGAAAAGGGAAGATTGTCGTGCGAGCAGTTGTCCATCATGAAGAAGCAAAGTCAGGTCGTGAGCGGATTATCATTGACGAGCTTCCATACCAAACAAATAAAGCTAATCTTGTGAAAAAGATTGCTGATCTTGTGCATGAAAAGAAAATTATCGGGATTGCTGATCTTCGTGATGAATCTGACAAAGATGGTATTCGCGTGGTTGTTGAACTCAAGCGAGATGGCGTCTACAAGAAAATTCTCAACAATTTGTACAAATATACTGAATTACAGACAAGCTACCCCGTCAACATGGTGGCACTTGTCAACAATGCTCCTCAGACAGTCTCCCTCAAAACTATTCTTGAGCAATACTTGAAGCACCGCGTGAAGGTCATCGCGCACCGCTGTTTGTTTGACCTCAACAAAGCCAAGGCACGTGCACACATCTTGGAAGGGCTTCTCAAAGCTCTTGATCATATTGATGAAATAATTACGATTATCAAAAAGTCAAAATCTGAAGCACTTGCAAAGGAAGCGTTGATGAAGACATTTGACTTCTCAGAACTTCAATCACAGGCGATTCTCGACATGCAGTTAAAGAAGCTGACAGGGCTTGAGCGCGAAAAGTTGGAAGAGGAGTTGAAAGCACTTCGAGAACAAATCGCGTATCTTGAAGGAATATTGAAAGACGTGTACAAAATTTTGGCCATTATCCGCACAGAGTTACTTGAACTGAAAAAGCTCTATGGCGATGAGCGTCGTACCAAAGTATTTAAGAATCGTCCGGGTGAATTCTCAGAAGAGCAACTGATTGAAAATAAAGAGGTATTAGTAACTCTGACGCAAGCTGGGTACATCAAGCAAGTACCACGCACAACGTATAAAGTTCAAAAGCGCGGAGGGAAGGGCGTCATCGGCTTTGAAACGAAGGAAGAAGATAATGTGGCCATCATTCACGCGGCTATGTCACATGATACCGTTTTGTACTTTTCTGATAATGGAAAAGTGTACACAACACGCGTTTGGGACATCCCCGATGGTTCACGCCAATCAAAGGGTAAAGCGATCGTCAATCTGCTCCCCCTTGAGAAAGATGAAAAAATCACCTCCATGCTTATCTATGCAGAAGGGGATGAAAAGTCTATCAAAGACCAGTGTATTCTCATGTGTACCCAATTGGGAACTGTGAAAAAGACAGAACTTTCACAATTTGCAAACATCCGATCTAACGGTATTATTGCCATCAAATTAACAGCAGGGGACAAGCTCCTCTGGGCAAAAATGACCACTGCAAACATGAAAGTCATCCTTGCAAGTCATCACGGAAAAGCAATTGTATTTAAAGAAACAGATGTCAGACCAACTGGACGATCCAGCCAAGGAGTTATTGGGATCAACCTTGATAAGGATGATCAAATCACCTCCATGGATGTCTTTACCAAAGACAATGAAGATGATCGATTGCTCGTACTATCTGAAAACGGTATTGGAAAAAGTACAAAGATAAAGCTATTCCCAACACAAAACAGAGGAGGAAAGGGTGTCAAAATTGCCAATCTCGACAAGCGAACAGGATCAATAGCTTTTTCAAGCATCATTCCAGAAGAAAAAGAGACACTTATCATCACATCCAAGTCAGGGCAGATTGTCAAGATTCCGCTGAAGGGGATACCAAGCCTATCAAGAGCCGCGAAGGGAGTTATTTTGATGCGATTTAACAACAAAGAGGATGCCATCGTTGGCGCAGCATTTGTATGATATTAGACGGAAAAGAACTTGCTGATGTACTTGTCCAGCATCTCAAATCAGAAATTGAAACAGGCGTAAAAAATGGCTGGCATAAGCCTAAGCTTGTAATCTTTACCGTTGAGCCGACTGAGGAAATCAACTCATTTATTCGTAGCAAAAAGGCGCTTGCTGAAAAAGCCGGTGCGGATGTTGAAATCATTTCGTATGATGTTGCTCCTCGATATATTGAGTTTGCAAATCGTGTCGCGGAAGTTGCCCATGAAGAGGACACAACAGGGGTTATCATCCAGCTACCCCTTCCTGCATCACTTTCCACGACGACATTGCTTGACTATGTCCCCCCACTGAAAGAAATTGAAGGCTTCAAAAAGAAACCACTTTTCGAACATCCAATCGGTCTTGCAGTCTTATGCTTGATTAAAAAAGCTCTCAGTCCTGACCCAATGACTGATGCTGCATCCGTCACATTATCAGAAAAAGATATCGTTTTTTTCAAAAATATCATGAAGCGCAAAAAGGTTGTTTTGCTTGGTCGCGGACGCACAGGTGGAGAACCAATTGGAAATACGCTTTCTCGATATAAAGCAAATTACATCAATATTCGCAAGTCAACTCCTGATCCTGATGACTTTATCAAACAAGCATCAATTATCATATCTGCAGTTGGAAAAAATGTGATCAATCCAGAAGCACTTCGACATGATGCCGTCCTCATTGGCGTTGGTATTCATAAGGTCAATGGCATGTGGAAAGGGGATTATGATGAAAATGTAATCAAAGATCGTGTGCTCGCATATTCACCAACTCCTGGTGGCGTCGGACCGCTCAACGTAGCCTATTTGCTCTACAATTTGGTTCAAGCATGGAAGATGCAACATGGCCCGCAAGTTGGTGTGCCAAAGCCCTATCATAGGACGGAAGGGAACTAATCTGTCTTAAACAGCTTCAAAAAAACATCTTTCGGAATCTCGACAGATCCAATACTTTTCATCTTTTTCTTTCCGGCTTTTTGCTTTTTCAACAATTTGTCCTTTCGAGTTCGGTCACCTCCGTAAAGCTTTGCTGTGACGTCTTTGCGGAAGGCAGACACTCGAGAACTTGCTATGATCTTTCCCTGAAAATGGGCTTGGATTTTGACGTCAAACTGTTGTCGGGGAATCAAATCTTTGAGCCGATCAACCAGATCTCGACCTCTTCGATAGGCTCGAGAAGCTACTACATATTCTGAAAATTCTTCAACTGGCTCAAGATTAAGCATGATGACAAGCTGATCGACATCAACAGGCCGATACTCTTTGAACTCCCATTGCAACGAAGCATATCCAGATGATAATGTCTTGAGTCGATCAAAAAAGTGGGACATCAGCTCTGCGAGAGGGATATCATATTCCATCACTACATGAGCAGCATTATCCATGTGGACAAATGTACCACGAGAATCTTCACACAGTTGCATGATAAGACCGGAATAATCTTGTGGAGTGACGATCGTCACATGTGCAATTGGTTCTTCATATTCGATTTTCGATTTATTCCCGTTAGCAAATTCTCGCTGGCGATATTCTACCGTTGGCGCTGTCAGGACAATACTCACATCATATTCTTGTTCGAT
>CAYZCU010000031.1:5881-9609 GCA_964477065.1 uncultured Gammaproteobacteria bacterium | reverse complement strand
TTCTGGATTTTATTCGAGAAAAGAATCAGAGCAACTCTTGAAATAACTGAAAAGAAAAAGCTAAGCCAACAATTTTTAGAAGAGATTCTATGTAATCGAAGAGTAGCAGAAATGATTATTGAGACAAGGAACTCAGATCTCACAAATTTTCTTAAATACAAGACAGGTCTCATTACCAACTTCCTTTCGGCTGAGCCATTAGATTTGAGCAAGGAATTTTATGCTAAAGCTAGAGTTTTAAGTGCAACGGCATTAGATAAGGACAACATGCTTATTGATATCACTTGGTTTTCTCCATCATCAACTCAAAGTCAAAGAAACCAATATAAGGACACTCTCATTGAAAATGCTTATTTAAACATCAAGAGTATTGACAAAATTTTATCTGATCAAAGATTTCAAGCTGAGATGAAAAAACTTGGACTAGATAAATAGTTGCTAATCTGAACTCCACTTACATCTCCAATTGTTTGGCGAAGAGCAACTGCATTAACTATAGGAACGAAAACAATGATTTTGAATGTTGTTTGATATAATAATCTTGATGCGGTAGCCGAGACGGATTCAGGCGCTTGTCTGCAAAGCAAGAGACGTAGGTTCAATTCCTACCCGCATCTCATGAAAACACAAGATTACATTTTATCCCAACTTGAGCTACTCAAGTGTCCTTTCTTGTCTGAAACTAAGCCTAGTGATGATAATGAGTTGGTACAAACTATCTTTACTACCCTCTTGTCAAAGAAATTCAGAAAGTATTCTATCCCAGAAGAGAATCAGAAAATTATCAAATCTGCACTGGAACAAAATATAGCAAACAAGGAACCAATTCAAATAACATGGCCATTTGGAGGCTATAAGTTGTGGCGGTTGGAGGAGACGCCTGAAGTAGATTGGGCAGAACTATTTACAATGATCCATATTGCTAAATGGCTTAGACCTGTCTGTACAATGTACCCTAAGGGGGTTGAGCTTATATTTTGGTTTGACGAAGTCGTCATTAGCCAAATGAATAATATCCCCCAGAGTGATCTTGATACATATCGAAAGAGTTTTACTGATTTACTAGAATTTATCAAGCCTTGGTTACCATCAAACCTAAAGTTTGAAACGTTTCTCGAACGATCTCAATATGAAAACGACGGGGCTTTTCAAGAAGGTTTGAAGATTGAAATGGATAAATTAAAAAAAGCTAGAGAAGCTAACCCCGAGCCACTGTCAGAAGATGCCATCCGCTCTATTGAGATGAATGTAAAGTTAACTCCTGAGCAGGCTGAAGATCCTCTTTGGAGAGAAAAAATCGATCTCATGCACTATGCTTACTATAACCTCCAAGAAAAGCAACATCGTATAAGGCCATCTTATACAAACGCAAACATAACCGCCTTCGCAACTTTTTTTAAGCCTAATGTCATACCCATAGGAACTACTAAAACTTCAATTGTGCGTTTTTGGGTAGGAGTCGGTGCATTAAAGAGACGAGGTGATAGTTTTATTGAAACTATCCTGTCACCATCGCAGATAGAGAAAATAAAAGCAGAATGGACTTCTGTTGAAATCAAGGGCCTTAACGGTAAGAATTTCAAGAAAATCCGAGTAATATAACTTTTTGATGTATTCCGAAATAATCCA
The DNA here is from genome assembly GCA_964477065.1 of uncultured Gammaproteobacteria bacterium. Classification (GTDB taxonomy): domain Bacteria; phylum Patescibacteriota; class Microgenomatia; order UBA1406; family HO2-37-13b; genus 2-02-FULL-43-11-A. The sequence continues at coordinate 7,980 of CAYZCU010000031.1, read as the reverse complement.
ATCTGGGTTTAAAACTTCACCAATACTGGTGACAATCTTCCGAAGATACCCTACGCTTTAACAATGTTTGAAGAGGGTTTAAACATAGAGTGAGTGTGCTACAAATATTGATAGCCAGTCCAAACTCGGCTCACCCTCCTGAGCAAATAAAACTGATATAATTTTACAATGACTAAATCAGACGTGCTAAAACTTTTTCCGGACGCTGATATTAATGAAAGCGGAGGGTTGGACAATTTTCGGGAAGGTGAATCAATAATCGAACGAGACAATGTAGCTGTAATTATTCAACATCCCGTCAATGAACAATATCTGATAGCAAAATGGAACAATGGGTGGTGTGGATTATTGACTGGTGGTATCGAATCTGGAAAATCAATACAAGAGAATGTGTGTCAAGAAATATTAGAAGAGACGGGATATAGAAATGTCTTACAAATACAGCAACTGGAGTGCGTTTCGCATGGACTTTTTTATCATGTTGTTAAGCATGAAAACCGCTTAGCTCATTATCATTTAGTTTTTGCAAAATTAAGAGACATGGAACAACAAGCTGTATCAGAAGAAGAACAGGCAATTGCTACATTTATATGGGTACCTAAAGACGAAGTTGAGGAAATTTTATCAAGAAAAGACATGAAGAAGCTTTGGCGATTTTACCTTCATGAAGCCTCTTTCTAAATCTATTCATTAAGAAATTTCATCCCTTAAACACAAAAAGCGTGGAGTCCACCACCCCCATCTGCTATCATATCCCTATGTCAACATTACATCCTTGGATTAACTTCAACGGGAATGCTGAAGAAGCATTCATCTTTTACAAGTCAGTATTCGGCGGAGAATTTACGAAAGTAGTGCGCTTCAAAGACCTTGCAAGCGAACAGTTCCCCATTCCAGAACAAGAAGAAAACAAAATCATGTATATTGCTTTACCTATTGGGGCAGAGACCTTACTGATAGCTAATGATGTTCCAGAAGTCATGGGACGCGTCAATGAGCAGGAGAATCGAAGCAAGATTTTGGTGCGTACGGAAAGTAAAGAAGAAGCAGACAGATTATTCACTGGCCTCTCCGTTAGCGGAGATGTCGAAGGACCCATGGGAGACAGTCCATGGGGCTCATATGCTGGGATGTTTCGAGACAGATACGGGATTGAGTGGATTATAGAGTTTTCCCCCAACAACTAATATGGCTAAATATGTAGACGGATTTGTGCTTGTGATTCCAGAAGGCAAGACTGAAGAATACAAAAAAATGGCAGAAGAGGGCCGAGATACCTGGATGAAATGTGGTGCGCTTGAATACTATGAATGTCGTGGCAATGACCTTGTCCCCCAAGAAATGGGCGGTGAAAAAGCCCGTGCCTTCACTGAGATGGCTGGTGCCACCAAAGATGAAACAGTATGGTTTTCATTTATCGTCTTCAAATCAAAAGAACATCGAGATGAAGTCAACGCCAAGGTGATGGAAGAGATGGGCAAGCAGATGGAAGGAAAGGAAGACATGACCATGCCATTTGATATGAAGCGAATGGCGTATGGTGGCTTTCAGGTTGAGGTGGAGGGGTAGAGTCTTGCTTCATTTGAGGTAACATTCGAAATTCTCCACATTTGTTATACTCACATATATATGAGCGAAGCAGACGGCGAGGAAAACAAAGAACGAATTGGTAATGGACTCGAACTTTATGATATAAAGCTCACCATCCATAATCCAGATGAAGTCGTTCGAGTTACTGATGACTTTTTCGCTCTTAAGAAAGATTTCCCCAATGGGCCGATACATATAAGAGACTACAGAACACTTCCTCATATTCGTCATGTCATCAAGGTGGGTGACAGATATGTATCAATGGATGAATTGCCATTTGAAGGTGGTCCACGATATGTTGAAACTCAATTGGGTGAACATGATAGCGCGATTGCAGTTATGGAGACAATCCATAAAATGTTTGATCGAAAGACAGGTCGCACTGTCGTAGCGAAGCACAACTACTCCTATTCAACATCTCTCCTCGCTGAGGCACAGCATTTAGCACGATTTCAGCACCCTAATATTGCAGTAATCTATGATATGGCACTACGTCATGGGAGACTTGC
>CAYZCU010000031.1:0-5871 GCA_964477065.1 uncultured Gammaproteobacteria bacterium | reverse complement strand
CCTCTACTTCATCATGGAGTATCTGGGTGGAAACACCTTGCATGATTGGTCCAGCAAAGCTTCAACAATTGCTGAATGTGCTCACATTTTTGACCAAATTGCTTCAGCAATGACATACATTCATGATCAGGGTTATATACATGGAGATCTCCATTCAGAAAATATTATTTTCAACGAAAATGGCATACCAAAAATCATTGATATTGAAACATGTAAAAAAATTGGCATTGTATACCATGGTCATGATTCGAATGAAACCTTTACCTATTCCCCAGCTGATGACGAACGAAAATTTGCACTGCTCGTTTTTGAAATTTTGTATCCAAAAGCAAGTAAAGATCTGTTTGAAAATCGTACACTTCAGCCCTTGGAACCTGCAGAGTGGTTGCAAGCCACAGCCATGATCCATCCTGATTTCCTTGAACGAATCAATGCAATTTTGTTGAAATCTACAGATCCAGAAAGAGAAAAAAGATTAGGATCTATCGAGGAGCTTAATCGACAGATACAGGAAGTCCTTCAGTCCGTCAAGCTCTGAATTTGATCCTCTACTACTCTACCAACACATGATCTTCCTTCGTCCATCCCGGTTCAGAACGTAGTTCTACCCAACATTCATCTTCACTTGTAGCCCAATGGACCTCTTCAGGATGAATTGTGTAGGTATCTCCTTCATGAAGCTCGATAGTTTTATCATCAACATGCAAACGTAGAGTACCAGATAAAATTCGGTAGTATTGGGTCATTTTGTGGTGCTTATGTGGGAGTGTCTGAATCATGACCTCAACAGCTTTATCGTATTCAGGATGATCTGCTGTTGGCTCAACTTCACAGACAAAGTGAAGTGCTCGCCCATCTAAATCAAAAGCATATGCATCTGGATATTTGGATTTCAGTTGATTGAGAATACGTTGTGCACGTTGCATTGGTGTTTCTTCAATGGATGATGGCTGATTCATAGCACTATTGTAGCAGATGGAAATATTGGACATTTGCTATACTTACCTCATCATGAAAATCGGCGTTATTGGCTCAATGCACTTTACTGAAAAGATGATGGATCTTCGTGATCAACTTATCGAATTAGGGCATGATGCATTTCTGACAAACCTTGCAGAACCTTTTGTGGGAAAGTCAGATAGTGAAAAAGAAACGATCAAATTAGATCAAAAAAATAACCAAGATGCTATTCGTGAATTTTGGAAGCTGATGCAAGGAGCAGACGCCGTTCTCGTAACAAATTTTGATAAGCATGGAATCAAGAACTACATCGGCGGGAATACCTTGATGGAGATTGGATTTGCCCAGTGTTGGAGCAAAAAATCTTTTTACTCAATCCAATTCCTGATATCCCCTACTACACAAGTGAGATTGAAGCAGTTAAGCCGATTATTTTGAGGGGCGATCTAAAGTTGGTAAAGTGAAGAATTCAACTTTCCCACCTAAGCCATAGAAGTCCTGCACAGTGACACTAACCCTTTCGAGAGGCTTTACAGGTTCATAGCTCTTGTATTGTTCACCATAAGAGCTTTTAAACACAGCTGGTGAAAGTACATACACTGTACCCATAGCTGCTTCAACTAGTTCCCTATCCTTGGCGGGTATCTTTGCAGTTACTTCACCATTAATCACATTTGTTGACCATCCGTTATATCCTCCATATATCCCAAAGATAGTTGCCCAGGCTATGTTGTTCGTAGCGAATATGGCGGTATCAGTATTTTCTGCACTGTTGATATCAAGCGTTAAGCGAGGTTCCAACTCTCGTATGTCAGGAATATCTGAGCCATGAAACAGAAAACCCATATCTCTGAGACGAGTGAGATAGTGAGTCGCAGGTTCGTTTTCATATCTTCCTATTGATGCCATGCTTAATGCATATGATACAATACCCTCATGAACATCGCAAAAGCCCGAGTTGAAAAACTTCTCATTACTCAACCATTTGACCAACCACCTATTCACGTTGATAAGCTCCAACTTCTTCTGGATGGGATTAAGCACGACAGGCATTTCGGTAAAACGCGCAATGCAGATATCCGCACAGCAATGCTGCTTTCAAAAGGGATTGAGACGGCAAATTTGCGAGCTGTAACGATTGTATCTCAGGAAGAATTGGCAGAAATCTCTAAAGAAGTGGGAGTTGAGACACTCCCTGATGATCTGGAAGCAAACATCACGCTGAGTGGCTTCCCCAATCTGACAAAAGTCCCTCCTGGCTCATTCCTGCGCTTCCCACGCAACGCTATCTTATATATCACCTCTGAGAACCTCCCCTGCGTTGTTGTCTCCCAAAACATGATGAAGCGGGATGTTGAAAAGAAAACTGCATTGCGTTTTGCAAAAGCAGCCTTCGGTAAACGTGGGCTGACAGCTCTAGTTTTCGCAGCAGGGCTGATCAAAGAAGGTGATGAAGTTGAGATTTTGTACCCGCAGAGCTTTGAAGGATAGAAGTTTTGCTCTATACTATCAATATGAAAACATCCGACACCCAAATCCCCGAGTTTGGCATCAAACGAGATAATGAAGAGCGCCGTGATGGAGGATGTGCAATAGTGTTTGATCCAGTAACACAATTGTATGCCGTTGGTAAACATCTTGAAGGTGACTTCTTACGATTATTTTCTGGGGGTGTAGATGAAAATGAAGACATTATTGAGGGAATAAAAAGAGAAGTTATTGAAGAAAGCGGGCTTCATGATTTCCAACATGATGAAGTTATCGGCACTGCACTTGCTCACTATCACAATACATTGCGAAATGTAAACCGCGTTGCTTTAGCTACCTGCTTACTTATCATTGTCAAATCCACAGACACTATCCCTGTGAAGCATGAAGAACATGAAAAATTTACACTTGAGTGGGTTTCGCATGAAGAGCTTGTAAAGAGTTGGAATCAACATAATCAAGAGCATGAGCTAGATCACTGGTTTTACTTTTTAGATAAAGCTGTGCAAAAGTTGAAACAGCACAATTTGGTATAATTGTCTATGAAAAAATTTCTTGCCCTTACTCTCTGCATCATAAGTATTCTTGTGATCGCATCACCAGTAGATGCTGTCAGGCGAAAAAAAGTTCGAAACCAACCCTCCGCACAATACACATGCAATTGCTCCAAGTCGTGCACGCGTATAACGTCGTGTGCTGAAGCATACTTTCAGCTCAACACCTGTGGATGTTCCGTACGAGATGGCGATCATGACGGAATCCCTTGCGAAAATCTTTGCAGATAATGAGTATGAATCGACCTCATATCATAACTGGCTCTTCAAATCCCTTGCAACAAGAGCAATATCTTCTCGACATTGTACTTCAAAACCCAATTGTTCATGAGATCCTTGATAGCAACCCTTTTCCTGATGGTCAACCATGGTATCTTGGAGCTGGAGGGATAACCCAAACTGTTTGGAATCACCTTTCTAAAAAAGATCTGACAGATGGAATTGATGATTATGACTTGATATATTTTGATACCAATCTTGATCCCAAAGTCGAAGAAAGACATCGGACACGTATTTGTAATCACCTGAAGCACCTACCAAGTGTCATTGATGTGGTTAATGAAGCAAGAGTACATGAATGGTTTGAGGAATATTTTCATAGAAGTATAGAGCCCTATACTTCTTGTGAAGATGCGATTGACTCCTGGTCTCCCTGTTCAGCTATTGGTCTAACAAAAAAAGATAATGAGTATTTCATTTACCACTCCTTTGACCTTGACGACTTGTTTAACATGGTTCTTAGACCTAATAAAAATCACCAAGCTCAGTTCGCAGAAGTTGCCTATGAGAAAAAAGCGAAGAAATGGAAAGCGCGATGGCCAAAGTTAACAATTGTACCCTGGGATACGAGTCTTGAATAAATTTGCTATACTTTTTCATATGAATAATAAACCAATCGTAAACGCACTCAGCGCTTCAGCTTATATACTTGTTGTCGTTTCGGTGATGAATTTCTTATCTAAAACGCTTGGAAGCAAGCCAGACTCTGTCTTTGCACCTGTTCTTTTCCTGTCTATGCTAACTCTGTCTGTCACCGTCATGGCATACTTGTTTCTCTACCAGCCGATTCAGCTTTTGATCGATGGGAAGAAAAAGGAGGCACTCCATCTGTTTGTGCGAACGGTTGGTATTTTCGCTGTTTTCACGATCATCCTCTTGGCATTGTTGCTTACGGGGATTATCTAAGATGGAGACAAATTGACATTAATAAACTAATAGTGCACTATTAAGATAAATATGCCACCAGAAAGTGAAACTGCACACAGAATTGTAACCCTTGCTGATCATACCGCTATTGAGATTGGTCGAAGAGAAATGTTACTCAGTGAAATTGATGGATTAATACGTTCCTTGAACCAGCTCAGAACTGATCTGCTCGTTCCTGCTTCTGGCAGATCACAAACCATGGCTAACGGATTTGTTGAAAGCAGCCTTGATAATCTTTTGACATCGAGAGGGCCAGGATCGTATTGAGCTCATGACAAAAATCAATTCCCTTCTTGAAAATTCAGTCTCTCTTTTAAAAAGTGGTACTGTTCTGGATCTTGGCAGTGGTGATGGGACAAACATCGCCTATCTTCGTGAAAAAGGCTTTGCTGTCAAAGGGGTCGAAAAAAACTATGGCGAGACAATCGAGGAGTACATCAAGACATCTGGCACGCCGTGGGATAACATCATCTCGTTTTTCACTATTCACTTTTTGACTCCACAGGTGGCACATGAAATATATGCATGGATCAAGGATAACACTGCTCCTGGTGGCATGAACATCCTGATAGATTTTATTGACGAAGGTGAATGGGATCTCACTGATACAAACGGGTTTTACTTGAAAAAAGGAGAACTGCATGAATTATATGCAGATTGGGAAATTCTCAGCTACGAGGAGAAGCTTGTCCAAACATATAAAGGGACGAGCCAACTGGCCGGATTTTTGGTTGCGAGGAAACCTTAACTTTTTTGCTATAATCACCTCATGAACATGTTCAAGCCGGTGAAGGCAACCACTCGTCAAGAATATTTCGATGCACTTCCTGATGAAAGGAGAGAGATACTTGAATCACTCGACGCCTTTATACAAAAACATGCTCCTACGCTCAAGCCAAACTTTCTCTACAACATGCCTGGTTATGGAAGTTTCACCTGCAAAAATTATAAAAAGGAATTAATCGAGTGGCCAACTATCGCTGTAGCAAGTCAGAAGAATTATGTCAGTTTGTATATTTGTGCCGTTGATAAAGATGGCTACATTGCCGAACATTTTAAAAGTGATTTAGGAAAAGCTAATGTCGGGAAAAGTTGTATCCGTTTCAAAAAATTTGAAGATCTGAATCTTGATACACTTAAGAAAATTATTCACATTGCTGAAAAGTCACCGGGGCTGGTGGCATAAGGACACCTCACTCCAGCGTCACAATACTCCCCCTTGCTATTGTCCTCCACAAAGCGTACTATAGGTAGTAATGACATTGAGGATTAAGCATGCCAAGCTCCTCCTTACATCCGCCCTTCATTTTGAAACAAACTTCAAACAGATCGACGTCCGAACGCAGTAACACACACGAGATTAAGAGAACGTGGAAGGAGGTGAATATAATGATAGAACAAGAAACACATACTATTCGTACTGTTGAAACACCAGTTGTGGCAACGGGTAATCCGCAAAAAGTGTATCAAACAAAGAAGGCAATCTTTCGAACGTATCAGATAATCTGGTATATCCTCGGCATTATTGAAGTGATACTCGCCTCAAGGGTGTTTTTGAAACTCCTTGGCGCCTATAGTGGAAGCGGATTTACTGCATTTATCTATACGCTGAGTAACCCATTTGCCTTGCCATTCGCTGGCATATTGCGCACATCACAAGCAT
>CAYZCU010000030.1:0-9760 GCA_964477065.1 uncultured Gammaproteobacteria bacterium | reverse complement strand
ATTATTTTTTTGTAGCCTCTGCTACAGCTTTTGTCAGGTATTCGATACTTGTGATTGCATCGTCATTTGCTGGGATTGGGAATGCCACATCTTCAGGATTGACGTTTGTATCAACGATTGCAAATGTTTTGACATGTGTTTGCAATGCTTCTTTCAGCGCATTTGCTTCTTTGCGAATATCAATAATGAAAATAGCATCAGGAAGCTTTTCAAGTGTTGCGACACCGCCATAGACACTTGCTGTTTTATTGAGCTCTTTTTCAAGCTGGGTACGCTCATGCTTTGGCAGTTGCTCCCATGAGCCATCTGTTTGGGCGATACGAGCATCGTTCATGCGCTTGATGTTTTTTGATACCTCTCCAAAGTTTGTCAAAAAACCTGCTACCCACTTATTTGTAAGATGCGGGATGCCATATTCTTGACAGATTGCGGTGACAGGCTGTCGAGCAATCTTTTTTGTAGCAACGACAAGAAGTGTTTTCCCTTCTTTGCTCATATCTGCAATCTCTTTGAGTGCGATATCAAGCAATTCAGAAGTTTTGAACAGATCGATGATAGATGTTCCGTTTTGGTAAGAATGAATATAACGTCCAGCTTTTGGATGAACTTTATTCTTTTTATGACCAAGATGCAGGCCATGTGCAAGCAAGTCTTTCGGTTGTGTTTTGGACATGATTGGTATATTTCCTTAATTATAAATGCTCCTTTCAAACCATCATATGGCAGGAAATACGTGAAAGGAAGCGTGCTTCGAAATCAATAGACGTAGTATAGCATAGTGGGGACGGGAAATAAAGAGGATATCAGTGATACATTTAGCGTGAAACAGCCTCAATAATACGCATTCGTACTGGCTGAAACACACCGGGGAAGCCTCTATCTCCAGTTGGCCCTTTGAGATCAGCAGGAACATGGTAGTTAGTCAGCATGACAACTGACCGATTTTCTCCAAATACGGTCATACATTGAGCTGTGAATCCGCTTACACTCACTGTATCAGTTTGAGCATATGATCCAAACCATAAATCGTTTGTTCCATGAGGCGGTTGATCTGGCCCCTGATATCGTCTGATTCCTCTCCCCCACCATCCGCGTCTTTGGTCAAGCGTGCGAGGTGTCGTCAGCGCTTGGAAAGTTTCAGGATTGAGATATGTCTCATCTGATGTTGGTATAGTCCCTTTTCGCTGGAGCATATATGCGAGAGCTGCAAGGTCTTGGCCAGTTGAAAAAAAGCCAGCATGACCATGAACAAGCCGAGCCTTGGGATCATGCGCAATACCTTGCACATAGTGACCATCCTGATAGCCACTTGGTACTGTCTGTGAAATGTCGGGGGTCGTTGTCGTATTGTACATACCAAGAGGTATGAGAACAGTCTGGGTGACAATCTGATCGTATGTCATACCTGGATGAAGCTGTTCGAGAATCCAGCCAAGCGTGATATAGCTTGCATCTTGGTAGTTGCATACATCGTCATGAAGTTTGGAAGCGTGTGCATGCATCAAAAAATCACGAAGTCGGTCGATTCTTTCATTATGATCAGAGGTTTGCTTAAAAATGTCACGAGTCACTCCACTTAATGAAGCTCCAGTTTTCCAATTGAGGCGCATCTCAAGCAGATCAGCAATTGTGATACTTCCATGTGTCTCATCAAGGTTAAGATCAGGTAGAAATTCTCTGACAGGACGCTGTAGAAATGCAAGACCTTCTGGTTGTTCTTGTGCGAATCGATGAAAAGCAAGAGATGTCAACAATTTTGTAATTGAGGCAATATCTACAAGAGAGGTATCTGTAAATGGTTCCTGGGAATCATAGCGAATTGTTCCAGCATTGATTGCAGAAGTGTGTCCATCTGCATCGACAACACAGACACTTGCACCAGAAAAAACATGCTCGTTGATTGCACTTTGGAGCGTTTCCTGAATGGTACCTCTGAGTTGGCTTTCCATGTGAGTAGTCTCCATCGCATGTACGCTGTCGTGCCTTGATTATAATCACATTTGGCTCCCATCTATGCCAAAAACGAGCTAGTACAGACTTCAAACGGTATAGGTGTGAAAAAGCATACAGCGTACGGGATTCTAAGATCTCAAATCCTGCACAATCGAGCTCCATTTGTATGATCTCTGGCGTGTATCTGCGAACATGATGACTATAGTTTGTCCCATTGTGAATTTTCTCCTGCAGATTTTCGTTAATTGGGACAGAAATAATAAAAAATCCATCGTCAGCAAGCAAATCATGGATATTTTTTAGTGCGGTAAACGTATGAATATGCGGAATATGTTCAAGAACTTCTAACAGGAGCACATAGTCGAATTGCAAAGCACGAACACTTTTAGGGAGCATAAGAATATCTCCTTGATACATATCGCCTTTCAATTCTTTTTTGAGCCGAGTGACATTTTTACGTGTGATATCGATACCTGTCCATGCAAATTTTTCAGGATGATGTGCGTTGACACGCTTCTCTACCCACCCATTACCTATCCCAATGTCGAGTCCGGTAGTTATTGGGGCAAGAGGCTGTATCATGCTGGCTGTCTGCGTAATCCGATCAGCAGTCATAGGATCTTGAACATCGGGAATGTCATGCAGAAGCTTTTCCCACGAGTCTGGGGTATTGTGATCTGCGATACTTAGAAAGTCCTTTGAATAGGTTGAGATAAATTTCTGCCGATTGCCTGCCCGAGCATATGTTTCACGAAGAGCTTCAACTGCAAAGGGATCTAACTTTTTCACAGTTCGAGTGTCGAAAGGTAGTCTTTATAATGCTGGCCGATTTCTGGATGGCGCAAAGCAAATTGCGTAATCGTCTTCATATAGGCGAGTTTTGTGCCTGTATCAAAGTACTCTGAATCTTTGATCTCGATGGCATGAATTTTTGAACCGCGTTCAAGCATGACATTCAAGGCATCAGTGTAAATATACTCACCTCCGGGACCCGTGATCTGATTTTCAAGCGTATGTGACACTGCATCAAAAAAGTCAGGCGTAAAGATGTATCCTGAAAATATAGCTTGATCTGATGGCATTTTATCAACACCCGGTTTTTCTATCACAGAGGTTACCGTATATTCGCCATCGCCAATCTGCTCCCCACCAATGTAGCCAAATTGGTTTGCATCCTCAGGAGATGAACGGCGCATCGTTGAAAGTATAGATGTGCCATATTTTTCATATGCCTCAATAAGCTGACGAGCACGACTTTTGGGCTGAGAAACGACAAAATCATCTCCCCACATAACCATAAATGGCTCATCTCCTATGACATCGCGTGCGTTCCAGATGGGAATGGCATTCCCCATTGCGCCATTCGGTCCTTTTTGACGCAGATATACAAAATTAGCAAGATCTGCAGATCGTTCAACTTCTTCCAACATTTTGCGCTTCTTCTCCCCGCCTTCTTTGAGCTTGGATATGAGTTCAAAAGGATAGTCGAAATGATCTTCAATGCTTCGCTTATTCCACCCTGTGACGATAATGACATCCTCAATCCCCGCCTCCACAGCTTCCTCAACCACATACTGAATCACTGGTTTATCGACGATGGGAAGCATCTCTTTGGGCATGGCTTTCGTCTGAGGAAGAAATCGAGTACCAAAGCCGGCTGCAGGAATAATGACTTTTTTAATCGTATGCATATGCGAGTTCAATTACTGTGATTCACAGGTTATAGCAGTTGGGACATTCACGGTCCCGTTAATGACAGCAGAAATTTGAGCTAAACCAGTTGGCTTTACGGTAAAGACTGCTCCTCCATTCTCATCAGTTTTGGAGGTTGTTTGCTCAGCTGTCCCATTGACGACCGTGATACTGACATCTGCACCTGTTACACCTGTTTCATCTGCACAGCGGGCAAATACATTTACTTCGCAAGAAGCTCCTTGTGGAACAGTTTTTGGGAATGAGACTGCAAATGATTTTTCCGCGACAGGGGCGCATTTTTGAGTTGCGCGTGCACGCAATGTTGCGCTTTGATCATAGACCATTGCGGCTGCAAATGTTCCAAAGACGAGGAAAAACACGAGTACGAGTGCAACAAATTTATTGTCCATATGTGCAGGATACCATATTCAGTATCAATAATCACTAAAATTGAATATGCTTTCCTTCAAGTGAGCCGTCTAAAATCATCTTCGCAAGCGCATCTTCCACTGAGTTTTGGATGATTCGGCGCATATTACGTGCCCCAAACCGCGGATCATAGTTTGTATCAATAAGGGAGGTGATGAATTGGGGGCTAAATGATACGGTTGCCTTATGCTTATCAAACATAGATCGCGAAATTTCTTGGAGCATCTTCTCAGCTATCTTTGAAATATCGTGTTTGTAGAGTGGCTTAAAGACAACAACACCATCAAAGCGGTTTAAAAATTCAGGAGTAAAAATATGGTTTGTAATCAGGTGATCCAGAAGAGGTTGTGTCGTATCTCGATCTGTCCCACCATTGGTCATGCGCTCAAATATGAAGTCTGCACCCGCGTTGGAAGTTGCTATGACAATCAAATGGGTACAATCGACGCGATCACCATACCCATCAATAAAATATCCTTCATCCAAGAGGGTCAAAAATATATTGAGCAGTTGAGGATGTGCTTTTTCTAGCTCGTCAAGTAACAGTGTCCCATAGGGCTTTTTTCGAACTGCCTCAGTGAGTTCACCTGTATCATGTGTGACAGATGAACCGATAAGTTTAGCAATGTCATCTTGAGATTGATAATTAGCCATATCAAAGCGAAGTAGCGCGTCAGAAGAACTAAAAAACACATCAGTCACTGCTTTAGCAGTCTCTGTTTTACCCACACCCGTTGGTCCCAGGAAGAGCATTGTGGCCAGCGGTTTGCGTCGCTCTGCAAGAGAAATCCAAGCCTTTCGAATAGACGAGCTGAGGGTATGAAGTGCTTCATCTTGAAAGAGCACTCGCTCTCTGAGCTTCTCATCAAGGGTGCGGATTTTATCACGAAGCTGTGGAGTCAATTCTGTTGGAATATGTGTTTGCTGTTCAATCAACGTGCGGATGACATGTCCATCTATCGCCTTAAACTCACTGTGACCTTGAGCATATGATATGGCTTGGTCAAGGAGATTGAGTGATGCTTCAGGTTGGGGTACTGTAGAGGCATACGTTTCAGACAAATGCACAATTTCTTCAATAGCTTCATAGGTAATGACAATGCCAGATTTTTTTTCACGCTCTGGTGCACTATCCATGAGAATGAGACGTGTTTGAGCAGGTGTAATTTCTTGAATGTCGATTTTTTCAAAGACCTGCACGATATCCTTCACAGGAAAAATATGCTTTTGGAACATATTTGGCGTTGTTGTTGCAATAAATTGAATGCGAGGTGACGTCGCATAGCGAGCAAATACTTTTGATAAGTCGATATGCCCTTCCTGACTGTCAATATAGCGCTCGATGTCAGGAATGTAGATGATAATATTGCCTGCCGTCACCCCTTCATCAAGTAACTTTGCAATAATTGCCTCGCGTGCAATAAAATCTTGAGCATGGGAAAGGATTTTTTCAAAATTAACCTCCAGAACACGTTTGTAGGCAAGCAAGCTGTGGACACCTCCCTGATAAATTGATTGTGCCAAAGCCTCAACAATTGCACGCCTTCCCACACCAAGCTCTCCAGAGAGGAGCACATTAGGACTATGTTCCTTGATAAGAATTTGCTGAATCTGTTCAATTTCAGCTTTGCGCCCAATAAGATGGTTGAAATGGGGCTTTTGGACAGTTATATCAATGGCATAGTCATCAAGCGTTGGCGTGTAGCCAAACGTGAGATCACGGCCGAGGGGAGGCTGTTTGAGCAGTCTCTCCAAGCTCCACCACGGTTTCGTTAGGCTGTTTTGGTAGTACATCTCAAACCACTCAAGTACTTTTTGCTGGTTCTTTTGATCTGCAAGATGGCGCTTCATAAACTCAGCAAACATTTCTTCCCGACGCTCCTTTTCACTTGGTTCAATGCGATAAAATATGTAGCGCAATGGGATCGTCCCGACAATCAAGATATAAAGAAAGGGAATGACGATGACAAACAGAGCTTGTATGACGAGATACGCAAACAAAATAGATGTGCGTACCATAAAGCCGACAAGTCGTGATGCGAAATTTTCGCTCAGATGTGAAAAAAACTGTGAAAGTGATTGTTTTGACGGGTCAGAGACGCCTGTTAGTTTCCACGGGGCGATAAGCGTTTTGGCGAGCCGTTGCACAGAGAAATAGTAAGGCAAAAAAAGCGTGACATTAATAATTCCATTTGTCAGATCGGACATGCGCGCTATGGCATACATCCCTAAAGAATCGTACATAATTTCAGTATACACAAAATGGTCAGGTGATGAGCGTCCGGATGATTGCAATTTTGGTGCCTGGGAATTATAATGGTGAGGTATAGCGCGCGTAGCTCAGCTGGTTAGAGCGCAGTCCTGATAAGACTGAGGTCCTTGGTTCGAGTCCAAGCGTGCGCACCAACCTCCGGAGTTGGGAAGAAGGTTCGGGCAGGCTAAATTGAAAATTTGTCACTGGCCGAGCTTAGGCGGACTGCTTCATATTGACATCTTCAGGCTTAGTGGTATACTCGGGTCATGGCATACGATAGCAATAGACACTATTATGAACCAACCGATACGACGCATCGGACTCTTCCACCTGAGTATCAAACATGTGGAAGGTGTTTGGAATTACATCGAATGCAACCAGAGACTGTTGGTACATGTTGTGTCGTGAGAGGGTTGGGAGTTCGATATGCACAACAAACTTGCGATGCGCAAAATTTTGACGGTACGCCAGCATTTGTTCCTCTCAGGGATTTAACTGAAGGCTGGATATATCCAGGTCGAAAGCGTATTCCCTATAGTACTAACACTGAACTCTAGCTCTCTTCCTACATTGATGTCCCCCTTCTACCCTGCTACAATGAAAGCATGTCGACATCGAAGCAGTCTATTCGTGCGCAGGTGCGTGATATTACGTATAAAGCGCAACAGCGATTGGAGCTTTTCATGGCTCTTGAGCCTGAGATACAGTCACGAGTCCTCCTGAGGTTGTCTAAACATGTGCAAGTGCAACTGTTAGCTGATGTTCATAACGACACGCTTCTCGCACTTTTTAAGCATCTTGAACCTGACGATATTACGGATGTGCTTCAACGCGTCTCGCATCGTCGGCAAAAAGAACTTTTGCTTGAGATGAGTGAGGATCTGCAGACAAGTTTATCTATGCTTTTGCGCTTTGATCCCAAAACCGCAGCTGGACTGATGAGCTTGAACTATGTGCTCGTCAAACCTGATGAGAAACTGGCAGATGTCGTCAATGAAATTCAAAAGCACGAAAAGCGCACGGGTAAGCTCCCAACGCCACTTGTTATTGAAAATGGTAGGTTGATCGGACAAATACTTCTTCAACAATTGCTCTTTGCAAAGCCTCAAGATCATGTGCGAGACTGTATGGATCATATTGATTCAATTAAAGCCTCTACTCAATCATCTGATGTCGTCGAACATTTCCTCGATCACCCCCATGAACGCGTGGCAGTCATTGGAGAGGATGACGCTATTTTAGGAGTATTGTATTCAGATGATGTGTTGCGTGAGTTGGATCAGCGAGAATCATCGACACTGTATGATTTTGCAGGATTAAACGCAGAGGAGTCTGTGGATGATAGTATCGATGCTAAAGTAAATAATAGATACAAGTGGCTCATCACAAACCTTGCAACGGCATTTCTCGCTTCATTTGTTGTCAGTATGTTTGATGCGACCATTTCTAAATTTGTCTTGCTTGCTGTGTACATGCCAATTGTCGCCGGCATGGGTGGTAACGCTGCCACGCAAACACTTGCTGTTTTGGTCAGAGGAATTTCTCTTGGGCAGATTGATATTCACAACGCCCTACCTACACTTCGACGAGAGGTCGGTGCTGGTCTCATTAATGGCTGTATCAATGGGGCAATTGTCTTTGCCATCGTTGTGCTCGTTAATCACGATTTCAAGGTTGCCATTGTTCTCGCGGCTGCTATGGTGATTAATCTTGTTGTGGCAGGCTTTTTTGGCACACTTGTGCCTTTGATCATGAAGCATCTTGGGAAAGATCCCGCAACCTCTGCGACTATTTTTATCACGACTGCTACGGATGTATTAGGATTCTTGGCATTCCTGGGGTTGGCAAGCTTGGTGCTGAATTAGGAGAGGGTGGCTATCGGATATGGATTTGTATATAGCCCATAGTTTTATATATAGAATGCATGCTAAATAGAAAACAGTTACATAAATTGTCAATATTGTTGTAGCAGTTTTCTTCGGAACATTGGTCCCGCTTCTTATGAAGCGCGTAGGTAAGTATACTGCTATTTTTATCACGACTGCAACAGTCGTTTTGGGCATTTTAGTCTTCTTAGGACTGGATACAATGGTGTTACGGTAGATCTCACTTTATGGAGTATAATAAAAAGTATGAATAAAACTCTTATCAGCCTCATAGCAGGACTTGGTGCTATGCTTGGATGGGGCGTATCTGATGTTTTTGCCAATGTCGCTTCTGAGAAGTTTGGACATACAAAGACATTTTTCTATTCACAAATTGCTGGCATTATACTAATGGTTACTGCAGCTTTGCTGTGGGCTTCTGATTTTACGTTAGATTCTCGGTTGATTCCGATTCTTTTGCTTTCTGGGATAGCTTATGCTATTGCTTATTTACTGTTTTATCGAGGATTTGAAATAGGTAACATATCCGTAGTTGCTGCAGTAATTAATCTTCAGCAACTTTTCATTATTGGTATTTCCTTTTTTGTCTATCATCAAACGCTGAGCCGAATTCAAATTCCAGCAATTATTGCCATCTCACTGGTGTAACATTAGTGTCTGTTGATTTTAAAGAGTTTACTAAAAAAGGAGTCATTCTAGCACGAGGAGTGAAAGAAACAGTTATATCTTCTATACTCTTCGGAGTAATTTACTGGCCTACCACCGAATATATTGTGGAAAGATCTAATTGGATAACGTCCTCTCTGTATATTAAAGTCGTAGCACTTTTTGTTGTTTTTCTACTCTCACGGATTCAGAAGCAGGATTTATCACTTAAGAACCCTACGGTGAAGGTTTGGGCTTTACTAGCAATCGTTGGACTTCTGGAAGCTGTTGCAGTATTAAGTATAGGCTTTGGCGGAGCTTATGGTGATTATATTATTGTAGCACCTATTGCTTCTGCACTAACTATTGTGACAATCTCTCTTGCTGTCATTTTTCTAAAAGAAAAGATTTCTCGAGTGCAAGCTGTGGGAATCGCTTTGACCATAACAGGGATAGTGATGACTGCTTTGTAGAATTTTCAGCTCTCTTCTCCAGTGTTATACTGACTCTTGTGGACTCGAGGGGAATCGAACCCCTGACCTCTGCAATGCGAATGCAACGCTCTACCAACTGAGCTACGAGCCCTGCCGTGGAATAGTATATCACCTTTGAATGCGAGAATGAAGTTTCGGTCGAAGTCGCTTGTTAACAATACGAATGTGGTTGGAACTGGCTAGTAATAATTGCTAACGTGGCTAATGCTACTTTATATGCATTGAGCCTTTTCTAAAAAAATAGAAAGGAGGTGATTCACCCGCTCCTTCCAGAACGGGTACCTTGTTACGACTTAGTCCCCATCGCCGATTTTACCTTCGTCCCCGCAAGCGGAGCCTTCAGATACCACCGACTTTGTTGGCTTGACGGGCGGTGTGTGCAAGAGGCAAGAACGTATTCACCG
>CAYZCU010000029.1:0-10251 GCA_964477065.1 uncultured Gammaproteobacteria bacterium | reverse complement strand
CGACGTGAACCCCAATAGCGCCGACCATACTCACACGGGGACACTCGGTCGTGGCCAGGGCATTTTTTTTGGCTCAAATCCTGTATACTATGAGCATGAGCCCGGATCTACGTCATATCAAGGAATCCTCCTCTCGACTTCTCAACTCCTACTGTATTAGACCAAATGCCAGGTTTGAATCACAACATGAAAATGAAGAAATTCTCTTACTGGTTAGGGCACATCCAGCAACGCTTGTCCCTGCGTTGTTTACGACTGCCGTGCTAGGAATAATTCCAATTATTGTCAATATCGCTCTTGTCAGATACGTCAATTCGACGGAGTTGATTGTGATAAATATTTTTTGGTACAGCATGATTTTTAGCTATTTGTTTTGGCAGATATTTAAATGGATGTACAACGTCGGCATTGTGACAAATGAGCGAATTGTTGATGTCGACTTTACCATGATTATTCGCAAGCAACTTTCAGGGACATCTCTTGCCAAAGTCACTGATGTAACTGAACGGACGTCAGGATTTGTGCGGTCATTATTTCAATATGGAGATGTGTATGTACAGACTGCAGGAGAAGAACAAAACATTGAATTTCATGCAGTTCCAGATCCCGTTGAAGTGGTTTCAATTATTAATAAACTCATGGAATAATGGATGCATTTATTCAAGCGATAACACACCTCAATGTCGTTACCGTATTTATCCGACTTTTTGCATTGGTTTTTGGACTTTTGTATCTTTTCTATTCGGGGATATTTATCCGACAAGTATTTGCTATGGCAGAGACATTGACATTCGAAGATAACAGTGTTCTTCGTATTCTTTCCTATGTCCAGCTTGGACTTGCCATTTTCGTCCTTTTGGCATCCATCTTTCTTTTGTAGTAGGATATACTGAAGCTATGTTTAGATGGGATTACAATCTTTTCATTGGTGATGAATCAGAGGATGTTCATGTTGGCTTCTCTGCAGGAGAGCACGCATTTCTCATAGCTGAGTCGTCATCTGAGGCGACTGAAAACCCACTCGGGGCACTCCTTGAAGATATCAAAAACAGACTCGAAAAAGAGCTTCCTAGCGGACTTGATGGGTGCGTGGGGATTATTCAGGATGGATTAGTGACAATTGGCCCTCTTTTGCGCTCGTTTGCCTGTGTGTACATGAGCGACGACGTGAGCTACCTGGTGACGCGCGGTATGGGTGAGATCTATATATCTCGCCATGGAGCTACACAACGGCTTCTGCAAGGCTCACAAACAGCATCGGGGGTTGTAGAAGATAAGGATTATTTCATACTTGCGAATGCGACCTTTATCCAAAAATCTGACATGGCAATGGTCAAGAATTTAGTGAGTACCCAAGATCCACAAGAGCTTGTTGAGTCAATTACACCCGACCTCAAGGGGACAGACAACATGGGAATGATTGCGCTGTTTATGCAAGCCACAGCAGGTGGCGTACAAGAAACAGTTGAAGATGATGATACGATAGTTTTGGATGAAGAGGACCGCCCGTTTATGGGGGTTCGTGACAATCGACCTGATATGTCTGAGCGCATGAGCGCGCAGGATGTGCCTGTGCCAGTTCCTCAACCGCCTGCACAGCCTATTTCACCAGCTCCGCAACCCACAGCTCCTACCCCCTCTCTACAGCCTGCTGAACCAGTCCAATCCACCCCGCCATCTGGATTTAAGCGCATACTGATGAAGATGCAAGCCTCATCATCTCGAGGCAAAAAAATCACAGCATTACTTGTCGTGCTTTTGTTGTGCGTGCTTTCATGGAGCATCGTATCAGGAAATTCCCGACGCAAAAAGGCACAATTTGTGGAAAAAGTTCACCAAGAACAAACGAAGATAGCCCAATCACTTGATGAAGCTGAAAAGCTCTCTGGCGTGAATAATCAAAAGGCACTTTCATTGATTGATGCTTCACGAGAATCAGTGACGCTTTTGAAGCAAGAGGCACAAACGCTCAAGCTCGAAAGTTTGCCGGAGCTTGCAGATCTCGCAGGTGCAATTACCAAAACGGAGCAATCGATTCGTAAATCTGAAAAAGGGTCAGTTGAAGAATATTATGATATGGCTTTGATTGATGGAAATACGCGTGTTACCAAGACGTATGTATCTGGCACGGAGGTCGCATTGCTTGATACAAAAAATGGAAGTATTCATGTCTTGGACATGGAGAGCAAATCTGTTGATACCTATTCTTCATCGCATGTGAAGTCTGCGAAGTTTGTTGCATTGCATAATGGTACGCCGTATATATTTACACAAAAAAATGGAATCTATGCCTTTGAATCAGCAAAAAAGGATAAGCAAATACTTCCTTACGATCCTGATTGGGGAGCTATTGTTGAATTTTTGATGTACAACGGCAATATCTATCTTGTTGATTCAACACAAAACATGGTTTACAAGTACCTCGTCGCTGAAGGTGGGTATTCAGAAAAAAAAGCGTATTTTGGTGAAGGTCAGACGATTGATCTTGGCTCAGCAACTGCTGGTGCAGTCGATTCAGCCCTGTATATTGCAACAGGTGAAAAAATTCAAAAATATGTTTCTGGGGTCCGAGAAAGTTATGCTGTCTCTATCCCCGATGGTGATGCGGTGACCTTTGAAGATATTTACACCGCCAAAGATCTCGATCCCATATATGCCATGGATACAGATAGTGGTGTCATATACATCCTATCCAAGAAGGGGGAATTTCAGAAGCAACTATCTGTATCAGTAGCCAAAGATGCTGATGATGTGTTTGCAACTGCTGATGGCATCTTCATTCTTTCACACAACAAACTCTACAAAGTGAAAGAATAATCTATCTACGTGGGAAGCTTTTTACTGACCAAGGGATTCACACGTCATGGCCTTTGGTGGTTGGCATACTTTGTAGCTCAGGTATCCAAGGTTTTCACATGTTGTCCCAGATTCACATATGGCAGTGACGTTGCCATCTTCATCAGCACATGATCGTCCACATGTCCCGACAGGAAGAGGACATGATCCTCCCTGAGCCGGTCGACAAAACCCAAGCGTTCCACCGCCGGTGACTTTCGAGCTTGACTTTTGACACACGAGGCCTGATGCGCAGGGGAGCTCCCAGTTGTCTTGCTCGCTTGTAAAGGAACATTCTTTCCCGCAAGATAACCCTTCGTCTGTGACAGGTGTTGTATCTGTGGCTTCTGTTGCGTGAGAACTTGAAGGAACTGATAGTGTCGCGATTTGGTTGCTTAAACTAATCATCAAATAGGTCAACAAACCAAGGAATCCAGCAATAGCAAAGATAGCTACTTTGCTTCTTCCCACATGGGTTCGTAGTCGAGCGACATCTTTTTCCATAGATAATGAGAGTAATAATTAAACGTTCACGAACTATACTACGTGAACTACAAAACTTCTGCAAGCATTTCGCTAACGTGAGTCGTGTGCGCTTAAGTCATTTCACCAAAGCCATCACTTAATTGTTATCATGTTAACATGGATGAAGCAGAAAAAAGAACGTCGCGTTTCAGTCACAAATCAGGAATTGACGAAGATATAGGAAAAGAAACCTGGAGACAATCGCAATCGGTTGTTGATCTTATACAAAACCACCTTGATGCAAGCACAACTGTATATGAAAGGGCGCTTCTCGGGGCTCTTGGAAACATCCCGTATCAGCCAGATAATAGAGATCAGCAACTCATACTCAAACACGCAGATCGCATAAAGCATTCCTCCGCTGAACAAGCGATTGTGCACTATGACAATTTGTGCACTGTATTAGATTCTGCTCCAGACTTGGAAGTTCTCATAGGAAGATTAGAACTCATTTCTCTACCATTACCTCGTGTACGATTATTGATGTCAAATGGCGCAACGAAACAATTGGTCGATTATGACGACGTTCGGGCGCTTTCTGAAGAGTGGGCTATTGTAGGATTTCGGGTCGATGACGAAGGATTGGGATTTGATGATAACCTGCTTCCTGTCCTGGGAATGTCAACAAAAAAAGCTCAGACCGCCAGGAGGGGAGGACTTGGGGAAGGCCTCAAGGTAAGCGTTGCTCATCTTGTTCGAGCAGGAGCTACAGTCCGACTAGCTTCGCGCAATATGGATGAGTTTTGGATTGCACGACCAAAAGTGGTTGAAGGTGAAATTGAATTCAACGGTATTCAAAAGAAAGGGGAAAGTCCTGAAGTAACAGGATCATTGACTGATGTGGATTTTTCAACCTCGCACATCGATCCAACATTTCAAGCTGAAGTAGTAAAAGTTCTCGACCCTCGAATTGGAGAGGGTCTGGGGAAATACATATTAGAAATTCGTGGGACTGAGTTTTTTCCGCTTATTAATGAATCGTGTTGTCTCAACAAGATGGGTGTTGAGGGGGGGCGAATTTACGTGAAGGGACTCCTTGTAGAGGAGCACCCAAATTTATTGTTTAGTTATAATTTGGGTGATAAGTGGGCAATCTCGGGAAGAGATAGAAAAAAAGCCAAAAGTGAGCTTGTAGAGGAGTTAATAGCTACAACGCTGGCGGGTTCAGATATATTAGCTGATATTGAGAAGGTTCTTAGGGCAGATAAGGCAGGATCACCCCATCGAGAGGTACATATTCTCAAGCGACTACGTTCTGGAATGCTTTCTCATCCAGAAATTTGGAGACAGGCAGTTACGAATGTTTATGATTTTCATCATGGAACATGTTTGTTTTCAACAGACATGTCAACGGAAATGATCCGGCTAGCTCAGGAACACGGCTACAGACTTGTAATGGTATCTTCAACTAATTTTTACCAAAGTCTATATCCTGACCCTCCTCCACCGATAACGTATGATCAATTATTGAATCAAATAAGTCGGCCAAGAATACACGAAACAGATTCATTCTTGCATGTTGAGTTGACTCGCTATACTCAAGCGTTTGAACGTATTATGAAGAATCTCTTTGCAGATAGTGAGTCCCGTGTATGGCTCACGAGTGTTTATAGACTCGGTAATTTGAGATTTGTCAAAGATACCTCATTGAATCAAAGTGGCCAGTCACCGTTTCGGTATGATCTGGCGAATGATGTAATGATTGTTAGGCAAGATATTAATGAATTAGACTTCTCGATCCTCGCAGATTTTTATATTGAATGTATAAAAGTGATCTGTCGTCGGAACGTACATGATACCCAAACACAAATGATTTTAACGTTACTTACTGCCAACGTTACTCTCGCTCGTAATCCCTCGGTATTAGAGGCGCTTGACGATTTTCCAGCCATAGACACAAGTGCAATCCACTGGCGTCCCTCATACGGCCGTGAGCAGAAACCACTCGATGACGAGTTGATACACTGTTATGAGCTTGCAGATCAGTTAAATAATCCAGACATTACGATGGAGGAGGTAGAGCGGGTTCTGGATGAACTAAGAACATTAATCAATGATAGTTCACAATCACAATTCAGTAATCCAATTCACACACAACAGCTTGATAGTATAATCCGTGATAGAAATATTGGGAGAGGGTATCTATTTGATGGAGAACTTTATACTGTAGAAAAGGGTCTTAAGCTACAGAAATATCTTTCTTCTGAATACATTCAGACATCCGGAGATACATTCACTTTGGGAAAATTGAGCAAACGAATTTATTTGCCTATTTCCTTGCCAGAAGGGGGCACTCGGCAACTGGTCATAACTGAGATGGGAGAGGAATATCGATTAGTATTACGACGATCGGGAAAGGAAATAACATTTCAGTTCATTAATAGGGATCCTATGTATAGTAGGTGGCATATGAGAAGCAACTATCTTTATATTTATCCAGACAGAGAAATTGAGTATTTAGATGAACAAGAAATAACAATTACCATACGCGAAACACCAATCGAACAAAAACAACAGCTTGAAGAGAAGAATCAAGGCAAGGAATATATCGAAGCAAATTTCACCATTGATTATGGGGGTGATGTGTGGATAGATCCAAAGCGTATTCTGATTGATACACTTCAAAATCATATGGATGCGCAGAAAAACCAATTTCCACAGATTTTGTTCACGATAGCAGGTCCTCACGGTGAGATTTCACGAGTTTCTTCAGATGAAATTGTTGCATATGATGAAATGTGGAAAGTCATAGGGGTACAGATCACAGATAATGGAATGGGGTACCCAACTCCATATCTGACGCAAATTGGAACGAGTACAAAAGGCGAAGACGATTCTGGACGATTTGGTGAAGGGCTCAAGTTGTTATCAGCATCTGCCCTCAGGCAAGGCATTCATGTTGAGCTCAGATCTCGAAATTGGATAGCTCGACCAGCCGTACATACACAAACAATTTTTGACTATGAAGCAGGAGCCGAAAAAACCTTTGATCTTATGGGATATGATATGAGCTGGAGTACAACCTCATCAGTTGGATCTCAAACCACATTTTCATTGTTTCCATTGGGAGATGAAGTAACATCTTTGACTCGTGAACAACAAGAAACTCTTGCTCACGCGACTTCTCGTTCTCCAGACACAGATACTACGTGGAACGCTTGGGTGTCTATTTTGGACCCAAGAAATGTGAATGAATTCGGAGAAAAAGGAATCAATGCATATGTTTTGGACAGCCAGAGTCCAGAAGTCATGCATACTGGTGGTCCTCTTTCGATTTTGCCCAATAGACCGGGACGTATTTATGAGCGAGGGTTGCTAGTTTTAAAAAAGGAAGCTGAGAGTGAAAAGGAACGATTTATTTTTGGATACAATATCGCTGGAAAGATTATCAATACGCGAGAAAGGAATGGATACGATGAGCATCTTCTCAATCAGTTTCTTAATGAATATTATTCGACAATGGCTGATCCTCGCATTATGAAAATGATTTTAGAAGCAACAAAGAAATTCCCCCAGAAATATTTCAGAGAGTATGAGTTTATTGGCAGTACCTTTATGAACTCCAATGAAGCTGTGAAGTCCATGTGGAGGGCTGCATTCTATGAAGTGTATGGGGATAGCGCAATCTTATCCTTACGAGGTACTGAATGGGACGAGACAGCCATAAGAGCCGTTGCAAATGAGGTCCACCTGGAAAATGACAACCTGGTTTTTCTGCCAAGGAATCTTATTTATTTCTTTCATTATATTGGCGTGACAACATCAGCCGACTTCATTAAACAACTTGAAAACGAAGTTATAGTAGTATCTCCTCAAGAATTAGATCACATCAATAGATTTGTCAATCAGGTAAATACTCATATTGGCAATACTATGGATTTTTTATTATCAAAACCTGATGCTCGAAAATACTTAGAAAGAGTAGTACCCATCTCTGTTCTGGAAGCTCGATTGTCGGAAATGAGACAGATGACAGGCAACTCAGTGATTGTCAAGCATGCTTCCTATAGTGTTGCTGGAGAGTTTAGAATGGTTGATAATAAACCTGTCATACTACTCAATCAAAAGTTATTTTCTGATAGAAAAAAACTTTATGCAACATATCTTCATGAGATGTTGCATTTTCTGTCAGATCGAGGTGATTATGTGCAAGACTTTCAAAGAGTATTCATGGCGCTTGTCCTTGGAGCATATTGGAATCAGGAATCCGGGGGCGTTAAAGAAGTTAGCTGATTACTGTATTGGAAAAAAGCCTCCTACAAAACTTCTGCAAGCCTTTCGATCACATCGACTATTCGATTTGAATAGCCCCACTCATTATCATACCAGCCAAATATTTTGACATGATTCCCATTGACAACGGTTGTGTAATTGGCGTCAAACGTACACGAAAAAGGACTGCCGACATAATCTGCAGAGACAAGGGGTACGGTTGTGTAGTCAAGAATGCCTTTGAGTCCGCCTTTTTCTCCATCTGCATATTTTTTGAATGTTTCGTTAATCTCCTCGATTGATGTTTTGCGACGGAGGAGACAGACCATGTCTGTGAGGGATCCGACAGGAGTTGGGACGCGAACGGCGCTTGCGCCAAGATGAGCCTCATCGATACCACTGACAAGACAAACAGCATCTGATGCGCCCGTAGTGGTTGGGATAATAGAAAGTGCTGCAGATCGACCTCGGGTGGGCTTGTCCGCTTTGTTGTCCACGAGGCTTTGGGAACTTGTATAGGCATGGACAGTTGTCAAAAATCCGCTTTCGATACCAAATTCAGTATTGAGAATATGTGCCATTGGCGCAGCACAATTTGTCGTGCACGAGGCATTTGACATGATATCGATCCCTTTAAAGTCAAACGTATCATCATTCACCCCAAGGACAATATGCGGGACAGACGCATCTTTTGATGGCTGACACATGATAACTTTCTGAACAGATCCGCGTAGATGTGCAGAGAGGGATTCGCGGTCTTTAAAAACACCCGTACAATCAATAACGACATCGACATTGTGATCGCTCCAAGGAATTTCTTTTGGATCTCGAAAGCTATATGCCTTGATCTTTTTACTATCAATAGTGATGCCGTCCTGTTGAGGTTCTACTTTCTTTCCGAAGGTGCGGTAGACAGAGTCATACTGCAATGTGTAGGCAAGTTGTTCGGGTGTTGTGGATGATGTATTGAGCGCAACAATGCTCATATGCCCTTTCTGGGAAGCTATACGAGTAATAGCACGACCAATACGCCCAAAACCATTTATTCCAACGCGAAGTTGTCTCATTCCTCAAGTATAGAGGAAATATCTGCGCTGATCTACACGAAATTATTCAGCTGGCTTTTCAGCAGAAGCATCGCCTTCTGGCGTTCCTTCAGAGGCAGGTGCTTCACTACTTGGTTCAGCAACCTCACCTTCTGGCATAGCTGGGGTGAGGTCCTCTTCCTTGTGCTCAGCAATCTTGGCGATCATTTCTTCAGCATCTTCATGGACGACGCATCCAGCAGGGAGCTTCAGATCAGCCACTTTGATACATGCATCAATTTCTGCGAGGCCACTGACATCCACTTCAATTTCAGAAGGCATATCAGCAGGAAGCGCTTCAATCGTGACGGTATCGACTAATGTCAAAAGATCTCCAAGTTTTTGTGCGACAGCAATAGGCTCTCCAACGAGGACGATAGGCACTTGTGCTTCAGTCTTTTGGCGAAGGTTGACCTTTCTGAAATCAACATGCACCACTGCATCAGTGCGTGGATCAAGCTGTAAATCTGCAACAAGAGCTGGAATTTCATCTTTGCCAAGGGCGAGATAGATGACTTGAGTCTCTCCTGCAAAGCGGAATGCTTGTAAAAAGTCTGTTGCAAGCATACTAATCGCTGTTGACGTAAACTCTTTGCCGAAAATGTTAGCAGGAATAAGCCCTTCTGCTCGAAGTGCTTTTAATTTTTTTCCAAAGACGTCTCGCTTTGTAACGCTGAGCATGATCTTCTCTCCTTTTTTATGTGTTGCAGTCATAGTTTATTCATTAACAAATTCAATAACAAAGATTTTGTTTGTTGATAGACTGCTATTGTAAAACACAGAATTGTTTTTTGCAACGCTCTTAAAGTTTTGATGGGTAATGCTAGCACCTGCTGGAAGATGAACTTCGAACGAAAAATCCGTGTTAAATGCGCCAATTTGCTTCTGTAAAACTATTTGATAGGCATTTTCGCCCGTAAGAACCTTTTCATCCAAATCGTAACTCAGTGTCACAATTTTGGTTTCTTGAGGCGGAATCGAGACAAGCAGGCCCACTATTTTGAAAAATCCAGTTGAAGAAATAACAAACGTTTGGATACGCGTCCCATTCACATCAACATGTTTCAGATGCGCATTATAAGGAATATAAAGTTGAAGATAGTTTTTGTACGTTCCTCCAGGAAAGACGCCCTCAGCAGACGTATTGGTGTATGAAACGCTTAAATCATTGTGAATTTCACCGCGATCATCAATTGTCGTTGAAAGTTTCATCAGCCTATTCACGAAATAATTAGCTTTATTGACGCCGAGATTGGCATCAACAGGCAGAATGTGGTTGACGATGCAATGCTGATTGCGGACGATGCATTGCGGATTAAGTATCTTACCACTCCACCCTAAACTATCTATATCTTGCTGAACAGACGCGTCTTTTGTAATAAAAACCATATGTTTTTCATCAAGGGATCGCTTGATTGCAAGGCCCAGACGCGCTGGATCTGCATCATGCATCTTGAGGAGCAAGGTGCGAGCAACAGTGGAAAGGAAGCTTTTTTTGCGAATTGAGCCAGGAAAAAAGTCCGTTTCAGTCTGCGTTTGAGCTTTGAGATAAAAATTATCTGCGTTGACCGTATCATCAAAATCATTCAGATAC
>CAYZCU010000028.1:9976-10494 GCA_964477065.1 uncultured Gammaproteobacteria bacterium | reverse complement strand
CAACGATATCATAGCGCCATACACCAACTTGAATGTCTTCATTATGAATTGAAAGCGTGATGCGATCAGTGAGTTTCGTTAGCTGATCAATCTTACTCCACGGGACATCTATAAATGTTTGCGTGCCATCCGCGTTGACATGTTGCTTAAAAGTACCTCCGCTATACACGAGAGTCATACCAACTGCGTTGACCCCTAGGTCCGCGCATGAGCGCAAAATATCTCCAGCAAGCACACCAAGACCACCAGAGTACGTCGGAATGTCCGTCTCAAGCATCATTTCCATTGAAAAATACGCGACATCTGTGACAGGTGTGGAAATATGTGCCATATGTTCATTGTAGGTGATGCATACAAATATTGCGAGATATGTCTCATATGGTATACTTCAGATTATCCGTTAAGAAAATACTATATGTCAAATGGCAATAGAAAAAACGGTCAAGGAGGAGAAAGTGCTCCCAATGGATACAATAGTCCACTTGGTCATCCAGATCCAGATTGGCGCCCGTCTGAAG
>CAYZCU010000028.1:0-9957 GCA_964477065.1 uncultured Gammaproteobacteria bacterium | reverse complement strand
CAACACGTGCTTTGACAATCTTGGCATCAACATTGCCGGTTTGCGCGAGCTTGAAGCACAAAAGCTCAAAGGAAGCACAGATTCAAAAGAAAAGCGCTAGTCAACTCACTTCTGATACGTAAACAACGAATACTCATCGTTGCTATAGATATTTTTGACGCTCATCTTTCCACCCGCTGTTGTGATAAATTCTCTATCATCGTTTCTCATGAGGTAGAGCCTCCCAGCAACCCCAGCTACTCCTTCAAACTCTTTAAGTGTGTAGATGAAATGCACCTTTTTCTGGCTATAGTAGACAGCACAGGGGTTGCCACCGTAGACCCAGGTCATATCGATCTGCTGTGTGGGAGGAAGAATTTCTCGCGCTTGCCTTTCGTTGAAAGATACCAGATAAAAAAGCTCGGTTTGTGGAAGGGTATGAGACACGCTAATGATATCTTCACGATTTGTTGGTGCGTAGGCTTGCAGTTGAGGTTTTACTTCATTGAGGATCAGCCGTGAAGCATCAAAGCCGACAAAGCCTGCCAAAATCCAACCGATAGTCCCAAATAGGGCTCCATAGCGGGCTAAGACGAGAGCAATAAAGGGATACAACGGCAGTGCATACCACGAAACGCGCGTCTGGAAGCGTGTCAATGATGCCAGAGGTAGCAAGATCAGCAGGATCAGCAGAAAGGTAAGATGATCTCTGGAGATATCCTGCCACAGAAGTTTCATGCGAGTCACCAATGTCGTTTGCTTGGGGAGTTTGAATAACGTGATGATCCACAGTATCGGAAAAAGCGCGCCAAGCAGGATCCACGGTTTGAGCTCTTTCCACAACAGGACGAAATAAAACCACCATCTTTCGAGGTGAAATTCAAGAGGAAATTTTCCTCGTTTGATGATATTTTCAAGAAAATAAACACGAACAAAATCGTTGCCATAGTGCATATACATCAGCACATGCCACGGGATAATAATGACAGCCCAAACAGCGAGCATACGCACGTAGTTGATGAGCGTCTCACGGGTCGGTCGCAGTATGTAGGTAAGGGCAAGCACTCCCATAAACTGGACGGAGCCGATACCTTTAAGCATGGTACTCATGCCAAAGAGCAAACCTGCTACATAGCTCCAATGAGATTTTTTGTATGATTCAATCCATGCCCACACAGCGAGGAAAATGAACAATGTAAAAACCATATCTGTTGAAAGTCGGAGGGAAAAGATCACAGGAAGCTCCCCTGTCAAAAGTATGAGTGATGCAAGTGTCGCGGTGAGAACATTGAAATAGCGCTTTGCAAAGAGGTACACAGCCGTGATGAGTCCGAGGCTGGCTAGTGCAGAGAGGGATCGAAGTGCGACTTCAGTTTGGCCAAACATGCGCGAAAGTGCGACAAGAAGCCACGTGTACAGTGGTGGCTTTTGCATATCGATGTAGTCATTCCAGATGTTTGAAATATAGTGATGAGCTGTTTGCATTTCTCGTGTGTACTGTGAATAGAGGCACTCATCCCAATCCATAAATGGATTACGTCCGAGTTTCAAAAAGAAAAAGTACGAAGCAAAAGCAAGGATGAGAGCAAGGGGGAGATAGGGTGAAATATAACGAAAAATTGAGGCTAGCCTATTCCTCGTTTGATGCACCATATCTTTTTATTATACAAGAGTAGCTTCACATCCTGAGCGGATTATCACTTTTTGAATAGGCAGAACGACGTGGAGATTATTTTAGATTAGCGTGATGATCGATGCGTACAGGTAATGATACAGTTTTTCCCTGCTTGGTTGCGCATTCTAAATGATCGGGTTCCCTTAAGGGGAATGGTGCAATCGAGACGAAGGTCTCGAGCGTTCACACGTTCAATTGGAACCCCCAGTCTATCAAGAGGTACAATACGTATATCATCTTGTTCTTCTGGGTGTATTTCTCTTCGCATAATAGTTCCACCAGTATCATCTTGATTACATACAACAACCTTGGCCTCACCAGTTTTTGCACATGTGAGCCCAAGTCCATCATCTCCAGGATGAAGTGTTCTTAGGAGCTTTTTCCCATCAAATCGTGGGTCATCAACCTCATAATATACTTCTATTGGGCACATAATAGCTGGAATCATACAAGACAAATCACATTCCGTCAAGTACGGTTATACGATTTTCAAATTAACTCTCGAGGTTTGAGACAGTGATGATAATCTCCCTTGATACCAAACCTTTCTTGGAGTGCTCGACGTAGACATGTTTCTCCACCAAGCATTCCAGGGCATTCAAGCCTGAGAAAAAGTGATTTTTCTGTCCCCCCGTACCTATTACTATAGATCGTTGGTATTGAACGTCCAAAATCAGTAATGAAGCCAGAACTTTGAAGTACTGCCAATAATCCTGCTAGATATTCTGCATCACCAGGCACAGATAAATTGGCCCATTGCTGACAAGTCCACCTCTGTGGTTTATGTACATGTTCAAAATGTTCTGGTAAAGATATCATAGTATTCTCAAATATGAGGTATGAGGTAGTGGCAGTATAGAATGGGTTGATCAGTTCGTCAAGGAGAACTATACGAGGCAGAGGAGTAGTGCTATCGTAGATGACCGTTGATCCAAGCGATGATATCGGGGCTTACCATACCATCGTCAGCATACCCAATACTCATACCAAACAATTGACGTGCAAGTCCTATGTCCATTCTCTCTCCACTTCCTCTCCCAATCTCTTCCTGTCCTTGCCAAAATTGGTAGACAGGGTTGTGGGGACTTGTATCTGGCATGATACGAATTGTGAGACGAGCACGAGCGGATGATTCTCTAGGAGTAACAGTAAGTTCATTCCATCGAGGTGTATTTGCAAAAAGCCCAGTTGCCTGGCCAACATTTTTATGCATATTAACGCGTCCTCCTACATGTTCCATTTCGGCTCTTAGTACACGGTGAGATCTATCACCATAGACAATCATGACGCCATGTGGACTTTTCAATGGGTGCGTCTCTACAACATCACGAAGTGCATCTGATCGAGGCTCTTGAAGCGCTCCCTGAAGTGCAGCTAGTTCTAGACGATCTTTGAGATCTGACATGTGGGGATTGTATCATGCAATAAGCCAAATGACAATCAGTCTCTTTTGGATAAACAAAATTTCGATTAAGCATATCCTGACATTCTCCCTAACTCCGGATGTTAGAAGAAAAATATGCTTCGAGTGCTTGGTAGTGCCCACGGTCCTCTTTCAATTCATGAAAGTTATTTTTGTTAACCCATCTATAGCTTGTATGTCACTACTTATTTCTACATTGCCCCCTTTATATTCACACTTTAAGCCAACGAGAAAAACTTTGTGTCCTGCTTGTGGATGCTCAGCAGGTAGCTCGAAACTCCATCTACAAAATGGTGCTCCGATATCTATATCTAAGCCTGTTTCTTCATAAACTTCTCTCTTCAACGATCTGTCATAATCATCTTCTCCTACTTGGATCTTACCTCCAGGGAAATCAAGTTTCCCATTGGGGAGTATCAAGACAAGGACCGCTTCGCCCTTGCGAATGAAGGCTTTTTGACCAACATAAAAAATTTGATCTGCAGGCATGGAGGTAATTATACTTGAAATGATATGAAGTCCAAAGGTGAGTATTCAACAAAGTCAGAAGCTACAGAAAATTGGCCACCTTCCATGTGACCATCTATCTATCACCTTTCCACTCCCCATGAAATTCTTCAAGGAATTTTTCCATAAATAGATGCCGCCCTTCAGCCAGCTTCCGACCAGTCTTCGTATGCATTCTGTCTTTAAGGAAGAGAAGCTTTTCATAAAAATGATTGATCGTGGTTAATCCTGCAGATTTATAGGTCTCAAAATCGTGTGCCATCACTACTGGGACATCTGGGTCTAGCATAGCTCTGCCTTTATGACCTCCATAGGTGAACGTTCTACCTATCCCAATAGCTCCGATTGCATCGAGTCGATCTGCGTCTTGAACGATTTTCCCCTCCAAAGTAGACATAGTATCTTTGACGCCTACCCCCTTAAAGGAAACATTATCTACGATCTCTACAATGTGTTTGATCGATTCTTCATCTACACCCAGCTCTTCCAACCACTCTCTTGTTGCTCGTCCGCCTGCATGCAGGTCTCCATCATGATATTTCCAATCTGCAATGTCATGGAGTAATGCCCCCAGTTCGACTATAAAAGTCTCAGCGTTTTCTTCATGTGCAATTCTTTTAGCTACGTGCCAAACTCGCCAAATATGCCACCAATCATGCCCACTTCCTTCACCTGTGAGCTTTTCTTTGACCATTTCTACAGTTTTCCTTACGACATCTGATTTGTTCATAGACAGGGTAGTCATACTGAAAGTATAGCAGTTGCTTTTTTAGTATTGAGAAGGACTCTAAGTAAGAGAGATTGTACCTGTGTTGATGGTCCAGGGGGTAGGATTTGAACCTACGTAGACATAAGTCGCGAGATTTACAGTCTCGTGCGATTGACCACTCCGCCACCCCTGGTTTAATCTAATTTGTACTTTTGATATTTTATATCTTCGAGTACTATCGAATTTCGTGCCTGAACATCTGACCATTTAATAAGATAATGCTGTTTATCTTCAGTGTACACATACAAAAAATCGAACGAATCATCACTATACTTTTTTGCATAATTATAGCTTTGATTTCCGCCTGTTGTTCTTAGTCCGGCGACATGCTTATTGCTTTTATACTTGCCAGCGTATTTCACTTGTACCTTTTGTAGGTGATTTCCATCATCAAACACTAGGTCATATACCATTCTATCTCCTATGGGCAGCAATACTTCATATCCAAGTTCATATAACTTTGATATACACTGGCTTACCGCAAGTGAGCCTTTGTATTTACTGTTCATGAAAACAGTATAGTACTCTGTTTGTCCTCATTCAAGCCATCTTGATACCTTGCATTCCGAGCTCCAACATTATAGCATAAGATTATGAAAATCGTCTTTTTCGATGTTGATCCGTGGGCCAAAACGCATATCCACAAAGCCTTCCCGACCGCTGAGCTGGTTGCCGACCGCCTCTCCAGCGACAACGTCCACATCTACAAGGACGTGAACATCGTCTCCACCTTCCACACCTCCGACCTTTCGTGTGACATCATCAACGAATTGCCACATCTGAAGATGATTGCAACGCGCTCGACAGGTTTTAACCATATCGACACAGGCGTATGCACGCGCCGCAAAATCATTGCCTCGTACGTGCCCAGCTACGGCAAGCACACCGTTGCAGAGCATGCTTTCGGGCTGATTCTCACACTCACACGCAAGCTCTACGATGCTATCTATCGTACTAAACATGATGGTGCATTTAACCTTATCGGCCTGCAGGGGACAGACCTTTTTGGAAAGACACTGGGGATTGTTGGACTTGGTGAAATTGGCATGGCCGTCCTTCGTATCGCAAAAGGTTTTGGGATGAATGTCCTTGTCCACACTCGTACGCAGGATGCGTCGATTGCCCAGGAATATGATTTTGAGTATGCACCCACGCTTGAAGCCCTTCTGAAAAAATCAGATATCATCACTCTACATGTGCCACTCCTTCCTCAAACAGAGCACCTTATCAACATGAAGTCCATCGAGCATATCAAAAAAGGCGCATTTCTCATCAATACGGCACGTGGTGGACTTATTGAAACGGAAGCAATCCTCAAAGCGTTGGAAGAGGGAATACTTGCAGGAGTGGGTTTGGATGTGCTGGAAAATGAGATTGAATTTCAAGAGGAGGCGGATCTTATTTCCTCACATTTTCGTAAAAAAGTTGATTATGAAAATCTGGTGATAGATCATATTTTGATTAGACATCCTCAGGTTGTTGTCACGCCACATAATGCATTCAATTCAACTGAAGCGCGCCTGCGAATTCTTGATACAACATTTGCGAACATTCATGCCTTCATTGATGGCAAGCCACAAAATATCATTGCTGTTTAGGGCCATCTGTGCTAAAATTGAGCCTTATGGCAGTTATCAAGAGCGAGTTTTTCCTCGCACTCAACCAAGTTGCATCTGAGCGCGGTATTTCTGCGCAAGACGTTCTTGATTCTATCAAGGCTGCTGTTCTTGCCGCATATAAAAAAGATTATCTCCCTGAAGAAGAAGTCGTAACTGAACTCGATCCTGAAGCAGAGATTGATGAATCAGTCCGCGTCGAGGTCAACGAACAATCTGGTGAGATGCATATTTTTGAAGATGATAAGGATATCACTCCTCCTGGATTTGGTCGTATCGCAGCTCAAACAGCTCGTCAAGTCATCTTGCAACAAATCCGAGAAGCTGAAAAGCGAAATATTGTTCAACATTATGTCGGCCAAGTCGGCACCATCGTCAAAGGGCGAGTGATTCGATTTGAAGGACGCAATGTCCTGATCGATCTTGGCAAAGCTGAAGCACTCCTTCCGACTGAAGAACAGATTCGTATCGAACGCTATCATTTAGGTGATGCCTTCATGGTTTATATCGCTGAAATTCGTGAAGATCAGTATGGTAACTCCCGCATCATCGTCTCACGCACCAATTCCGAACTCGTCAAACAGCTTTTCGCAAAAGAAGTCCCTGAAATTGAATCAGGAACGGTTCAGATCAAAGGCGTTGTTCGCGAACCAGGTGATCGTACCAAAATTGCTGTGTATTCAGGCCAGACAGGTGTTGATCCTGTTGGCGCATGTGTTGGTCAAAAAGGCATTCGTGTCAAATCAGTCACGGATGAGCTTGGTGGATCTGAAAAAATTGATATCATCCAATTTAGTCCAGATGATACACAGTTTATCCGAGAAGCCCTGTCTCCAGCTGAGATTATGGATATTCAACTTGATAAAAAAGAGCATCGCGCAACGGTTAAAGTTGCAGTCGATCAAGCTCCCCTTGCTATTGGTCGCGGTGGCATCAATGTCAATCTTGCTTCACGTCTGACTGGCTACGAAATAGACATAGAACAGATCGGCGGTACTCCAGTTGCAGAAGGAGTCACATCTGAACCTGCTACTGAAGACGAAACCACACTGGAACAATAAAAAACTCATATGGCACCACAACACAGAGCTCCTGTTGTTGTTGTCCTCGGTCACGTAGATCATGGAAAAACAACACTGCTCGACTATATCAGAAACAGCCGAATCGCTTCAAAAGAAGCAGGCCAGATTACCCAGGGTATCGGTGGCTATGAAGCCAAACTCGATATCAAAGGTCATCATACAGACACGATCACATTTATTGACACGCCTGGACATGAGGCTTTTACGAAACTTCGCGTGCGCGGAGCATCTATCGCTGACATTGCCATCTTGATTGTCGATGCAACAGCATCCGTCAAACCTCAAACTGTTGAGTCAATCTCTCATATTCTTGAAGCCAAAATTCCCTACATCGTCGCTCTCAATAAGATGGATATGCCTACAGCCAATGCTGAAAAGGTGAAATCAGATCTTGCCAAACATAATGTCTTTACCGAAGGGTATGGTGGTGATGTCCCCGTCGTCGGGATTTCAGCAATGAAGGGGACGGGCATTCCAGATCTTTTGGAATCTTTGTTGCTCATGTCTGCTGATGCAAACTTGATGTATGATCCAGAAGCTGATATTGAGGCATATGTTGTTGAAACGCACCAGCAAAAAGCCGGAATTTCTGTGTCTTGTATTATCAAAAATGGTTCCTTGCGAATTGGTGAAAGCATCTTTGCTGGTGGTAAAGAGGCTAAAGTTAAAGCCCTTATCACGGATACGGGTGCGCGCGTGCAGGAAGTCAAGCCATCTATGCCATTTGCAGTTTTGGGTTTTAAAGAAGCCCCAGAGGTCGGTAGTCGGCTCATGCGAACGCGCGAAGATGTAGAAAAAGTTGTCGTTGCTCAAGAAGCAGTTGATCCATTCAGCGCTTTTTTCAAGAAAGATGCTGATCAAAAGCTCAATCTGATCCTTCGTGCAGAAAGCCAAGGATCTCTTGAAGCAATCATTCCAAATCTGCAAAAAAATGACAATATTAAAGTCATCCTCAGTACCGTTGGTGAAATTTCTGAATCAGATGTCTTTCTCGCAAAGGTGTCTGGAGCAATCATTATCGGGTTTGCTATCCAGGCATCCAAGCAAGTTGAGCTCCTTGCCAAAACAGAGAAGGTTGTT
Source organism: uncultured Gammaproteobacteria bacterium (assembly GCA_964477065.1). Classification (GTDB taxonomy): domain Bacteria; phylum Patescibacteriota; class Microgenomatia; order UBA1406; family HO2-37-13b; genus 2-02-FULL-43-11-A. Next base: position 1,826 of record CAYZCU010000028.1, on the reverse strand, counting down.
ATCAAAACTTATAATATTATCTATAATCTTTTGGAAGACCTGCAGGAAGTATCCGAACTTCTCAAGGAAAAGGATGAGCGCGCTCGCACCTTTAAAGGGGAAGCAAAAGTTCGTGCCCTCTTTTCTATCGAAGGAGCAAAAATTATTGGCGTGAAAGTTTCAAAAGGAAAAATTGACCTACATGATCGACTTGAGCTCTACCGGGGAGACACTATGAAAGATGAGGCGCTTGTTGTCTCGATCAAACAGCGTGCACAGACGGTCACGACTTTGAAGAAGAATGATGAAGGAGGGCTTATCATCGACCCCGATCTTGACGTCAAAGAGGGTGATGTGGTAAAATCTTATAGTATATGACGGACGGCGTTACCCCTTCCCACTCTGAAGTTTCTGAAATTGTTTCAGCAATCCGAGAATCCACCTCGTGCGCTATTTGCATTCCTGCACAATCTTCACATGATGTTGTGGCATCAGCACTTGCACTCGCAGACGCTTTGCACCAAGAAGGTAAGGGAGCGACGATTGTCGCGACAGATGGCGTTGATCCAGCAGTCACACTGCATGGTGTTGAGCGTATTTCACGCCAATTTACTGCCGATGGAGATATCTTGAAGGTCATTGTCCCATTCACGGGCGAAGGGATTGAAAACGTTTCATACAATATCGAAGCTAACACTCTGAATATTCTGATTACCCCTGAAAAGGGCTATGAGCGAATCAAGACAGAGGATGTGACCTTTACCTATGCAGGCGGAAAACCTGATCTGGTCATTGTTTTGTATGCTCCCACACTGAGCACACTTGGCTCGATCTATGAAGCAAACAAAGATACATTTGACAGTTCAAAGATTATCAACATTGATACGCATGGCACAAATACATCCTATGGCACGTTGAATCTGCTTGACTTGAATGCATCATCCATGGTCCAGCTTGTCAACGAAATCTTGCGAGAGCTCAAAACACAAATTACACCTGAAACAGCGCGAAATCTGTACGATGCACTGATGTCTGCAACCCAAAACTTCACAGGAGTTGGAGTCAATGCGAAGACTTTTCGTATGGCAGCGTTCTTGATAGACCACATGGCGGATGTGCCTGCAGTCTCCGTCTCGGAGGCTGTGAGTCAGCCTGCTCCAGTCAATCCTGTCGTCGTTGAGCAACCCGAGGTTGTCGCTGAGCCTGAACCAGCTCCAGCCCCATCAGTGACGCCACCTGGATTCCAGCCAACCTCACCAATCAGCTCTATGCAACAGCCCCAAAGCACTACTCAGCTGAAGCCAAATATCTTCCAAGGCCCTGCATCAGGGATGAATAAGGGCTAGTTATCGGCAACTCATATTTCCTTCGTTAGTAGTAACTGAACGGTGAATATAAAATGTTTGACCAAACCCCTCAGTTACTTGAATAAATTCTCCTGCATCAGTCACTTGCGTCACATGTAAATTCTTGTTTGGATCAATCTCTCCAACAATATTATTATCAGGGGGGATAGTCAGAATAGGTTCTGATCGAGTGTTCGCGCCATCTTGACCTATAGGAACGTAACATCCAGATTGGCCATCTGCCAATATATCATAAGGACGTGTTACGAGATTACAACTGAAAAGTGCACTAGATACACCTAACAGCGTCATCAGTCGTCGTGAACGACGTGTTGGAGCAGACTTTCGTACAGCTGAATTTTCATATATGCTTTGACTCATATACTTTGTAGTGCCTACACTTCGCAGGCATATTTATGGCCTATAGTATACCACGGAGCTGGATAAAGTCAAGGAGTGGTATACTGATTTCACGATGTCACAACAACTCATTATAGGTAT
>CAYZCU010000027.1:0-11189 GCA_964477065.1 uncultured Gammaproteobacteria bacterium | reverse complement strand
CGTTGGGCTGGTTGATCATTGGACTGAATCTGAGCTGAGGCGAAGTGGCAGAGGCTGTGAAGCTACTCAAGCTCAAAGAGATCTGGTCAAGGAAGAAGTTCTCCCCCAAGTTGTATTAGTTTTTTGTGAACACGAAGTCTAACATGAACACCCACTGCGAGCGACGAACTCCTGATGGCCACTGTTTCCATTTTGTCGAGACAGATGGACGTCCTTCTGAGTTTACCCTATGTCTCGACTCTCATATAAGTCAAGAATATTGTCCGTTGGAAAAAGCTGTCAATGATGCTGTCAGGGGGCCAGATTTTGAGCAGGAGCGAAGAGGTCTTAAAGGGGCAAAGACTGATGCTGATCGTGAGGTTATCTTTGGAGGTATTCGAGGTAAAGTTCTACGTAGGGTAACTGGAGGCTTCGCTCGTCGAGTGATTGCTGAAGCGATTTCTCCAGAGACATATCTTCGCGAAGTTCCTCGCTATTTTCGCACTAAGCGGAGATTCTGGGGAGACAAGGAAGGCTGTGCTTTACTTGCCTCATGGAACCCGTCAGATTGCATCGATCCTACAACACCGTGTTTTCAGTGCTCACTTGCTCGAGCTTACCATGAAAGAATTGCTCGGGAAAAGTATACCGGCGCTGATGGTAGAGAGTATTTTAGACGACACTTTGGGTATCCCCAAGATGATGCATTGCGCCTTGAAGTTGCAGAGAAATTTTTTAGTCGACAATCCTAATACCCCGCTTCTTGTATTTCTGCACCTCAGGTGTATAATGGCGCTCATATGACATGTGAAGAAGGTTGTTGGGCGCGATTTACGGAAGGGAAGAGGTGTTTTATCCTAGGTGAGGATGGCATCTATCCTGCATGTAAGCATCCAGACAAGACAAGCAGGAGTTGTCCCGTGATGCAGGAGCATCATCTGGTCTTAAATGAAATAGAAACAGTTATTGACAGGGTTGTTGGAACTCCTCGTTGTTGCATTGAATGGGAAGTTATAGGTGTAAGACTATGACCCACTATTGTGAATATCGAATTGCAGGATGCACATTGCTCGATAGCTGTCTTCCCGCGAGTTCAGGTAGGCGAACTCCATGTCTCTATCCAGATAAGGTGAGCACAGATGTTGGTCATGCACGCTGTCCACTTGTTGTGATTAAAAATGGTCATGATCGTGATGCAAGCAAAAAAGGGAGCTTGAGCATAAAGCTAGCTCGTGATCCAAGGGTCAACGAAAGAATTCCGCACATCATTGAGTGACGGGCTTTGACCAAGCCGGGCTTCGCAAGCTCGACGTCAGAACATGCTCGGCCCATTGACAAACCCCACCCGCCTCCTTATAATAGGACTGATCCTCCTTGCTTTGAGGCGAGTACATGAAAGGATTTTCTAACTAAATCTTTTTTAAGGGTGATCCAATTTTGAATAAATCTTGGAAAGGAGTATAGTTTCATAGCCTCTAGCCTGGTAACGGGATAAGCTAAGAACGTATTCTCCCGTTTTGTGATCTCTTAGAAAACTTTTAAGTACAAACCCTTTTCGAGGGGGATCTTAATAATCAAATACTCGCAACCGCATGATACGACCACACATGGCGTTTTTTATTTACTAATTTATACTTCGTATATTATGAGCGATCAGAACGATACGCTAACCCCGGATGATTTTCAATTCGAGGATGCACAACCTATAAAAGTTTCGGATGTCTCCTTCTCCCGACCAACTCCTCGAGAAGAAACTCCAGAGCCGATGGCCCCAGAGCCAAGAAAACCAGAGCCAGATACCTTTGTTGAAAGTATGACAGAAACACCTGTTCACGCTGGAGAGCGCATGCATCCGCATGACATGCTCCATGCTGATGATATGGCACAGCCTATGGCCACGCCGTCACGTGAGTCAGATTATGACCGCCCTGAGCCACAACCGCAAGGTGATGGCTATGGCGATCGCGAAAGCATGCCACGACCACCGCATCATCATGATCGAGATGGCGGGCGACGTCCTGCTCGATCTGGAGATCGACGCAGTGACCGACCCGACCGACCTGCGCGACCACAAGATCGTCGTGCCCCTCGTGCCCCAAAGAGTGATGTCCCGTTGGAAGAGCGCATCCAAGAAGACATGCGTAACGCATTTCCAGGAAAAGGAATCTTGGAAGTCACCCCATCAGGGTTTGGCTTTTTGAGGCCTCAGTTCACGCCATCCAATGATGATATTTATGTCTCGCAGTCCCAGATTCGCAAATTCTGGCTTCGTCCAGGTGATGAAGTGGAAGGACTTGTTCGTCCACCCAAGGACAATGAAAAATACCACGGCTTGCTTAAAATCGAAAAGGTGAATGGCATCACGCGAACAGAAGAAGAAAGTCGAGCTCGCAAAAGCTTTGAAGCGATGACATCTCTCTATCCAGACCGACAGATCGTGCTAGAAACTGACAAAGACACGCTTTCTACGCGCATTATGGATCTCTTGTCTCCAATTGGATTTGGTCAGCGAGGACTCATTGTTTCACCGCCAAAGGCTGGTAAGACAACCTTACTCAAGAACATTGCTAAAGGTATTCGCACGAATCATCCTGATGCGCATCTGATCGCCATCCTCATCGGGGAGCGACCAGAAGAGGTCACAGACGTGACGCGATCTATGGATGCTGAGGTTGTTTCATCCCACTTTGATCAGTCACCTCGTGACCAGATCCGAGCTGCGGAGATCGGCCTTGAGCGTGCTAAGCGTCTTGTTGAAGAAGGCAAAGACGTGGTCATCATGCTTGACTCGATCACGAGACTTGCACGAGCATACAACATGGCTGTCAATCCATCTGGCCGTACTCTGTCGGGCGGATTTGATCCAGCAGCGCTGTATCCTGCAAAGAAGTTCCTCGGAGCGGCACGAAACTGTGAAGAAGGTGGGAGCTTGACCATTATTGGTACGGCGCTTATCAACACAGAATCACGCATGGATGATCTGATCTATGAAGAGTTTAAAGGGACGGGAAATATGGAAGTCCATCTCGACCGCAATTTTGCAAACAAGCGCATCTATCCTGCCATCGACATCGAAGGCTCTGGTACGCGACATGATGAGCTCTTGATGACGCAGGAGACCATGAATGCCGTGACCACGCTTCGACGTATGTTGGGGCTCATGGATAAGGATGAGAAGTTGACGCTGTTGATCGACAAGCTGTCGAAAACAGATTCAAACAAAGACTTCTTGGCTGAAATCACGCCGGGAAACGGTAAGTAAGGCACAGTTATAAAAGGGTGGCGTTCGTGCGAGAGCAGGCGCCACCTTTTTTTATGGCTTGAATGTATAGACACCCGGAGCAAGTGCCTTGAAACGAGCGTCCGTGTCAAGTTTTTGGATAAGCTGTCTGGCAGGTGAGCGTAGTTCCTTCACAACAAATGGCATATTGATTGCAATGATGTCGACCTTGCGTGTGGTGAGATATGTGGCTAGTTTATCAGCATCTACATGTTGGATAATCATGCTCAGCTCACGCTCGTCGTCGAAGATCTTTTCGGGGATAAATCCGCTGTACCCATTCATCAAAAGACAATTATGAAACACCTGTGAAAGCTGGGTGTTGGAGATGTAGCCGAGGCCTTCAACAATCCCACCAAAGGCATTGAAATGAGTCACCGGATATTCAAGCACAAGCGTTTGAGGCTCTGTGAAGCAGATCTGTTGCATGCGCTGATGAGCAGATGATTGGTGTGGGATGATGTAAATCGGGCGAGGGAGAGGGAGATATTCGATGAGGAGTAGGACACCTATTATACAGATAATGATGTTCATGTGACGTGAGCGCAATGTGTCTATGCTGATGAGGAAAAAGTATATCAATCCCATGACAAACAAGATCTCCCATCGAGCTGGAGAGCGAATACCATCAAGCATCGGGAATAGTTTGAGGCCAATCAGATAGGGTGAGGGAATATGACCATATGCGCCGTTGAAACTGAGACGAGGTCCAAGTGATGATATGAAACCAATAAGCGCAGTCGAGGCGAAGATGACTCCAACATGATCTACTTGCAGACCGACAATGAGTTTTTTGCCGACTGTGCGTACATAGGCGATGCCAGCACATGCGCCAATCATGAGCAAAAAGCCTGGAAAGATAGCCTTTTCAAATGAGGCGTGCTTATCAAAACGATTCCACAAACTCCACACTGGCTGAGCGTACAAATAGGTCTGATATGCGCCTGTAAAGAGATAGTCTGTCATGTGCGCTGAATATTGGATAATCTCCTCGACCTGGCGCTCTAATCCGTAATGCTTTTTCATGACAAAATACATGCGAATCCATGGAGCTGTGGTAAAAGCTAGTGCTGTAGCAGTTGTGGCAAGCGATTTTAGTGTAAGGACATGATTGTCTTGGCGCTTTGCAACAATCAGCATGACCAATCCAGCTATAGTCATCCATGCGCTGAAAAAGACAAAAATGTAGACGCTCGCTGTAAACTGTGCTCCCATCAAGATACCGATGAAGATACTTTGTAGGTATGTATGTGGTGTTTTTTGCCCATGTGTCAGTGTGCGTAACTGACGGATGTATAGTGCCAAAGCGGTCAGACCGAGCCAGTATGACTGCATCTGAAAATGGCCATGTTGCATATGATAGATAGGCCCAAAGACGATGAGAAATGATCCAAGGGTAACCAGATATTTTTTGTCAAAAAATGATCGCCAGAAAATGAGTCCTGACGTGAAATTAAGAATATATGTGATAATAAACATGATGTTGAATGCAAGAAGCATGTTTTTGCTTATGAGATAAAGTGGAAGTGTGATAAGTGCTTGTGGCAGAAGGATATCTGAGAAAAGCAAACCATACGGATGAGGATAAAACCCGCGTGTATCGAAGTAGTGCATAAAATTTCCCGAGAGAAGATTTTGAACGTTACTGTTGATTACCCATACGATGTACGGAAAGTCATACCGGTCCATGAGCGCAGTTGACAAATTCCTCAAAAGGTTTTGGTAGATAAAACAAAAAATGATAACAAAAAGAACGTACGAAATTTTGTATGTCTGTAAAAACCGTAGTGCTTTTTGTAGAGGACTCATGTACGGCAATTATACGTATTAATTCAGCAGGACTCAAGAAATTTCATGGTATACTAACGTTCATGTCTGATATGCGCTTAAAATTCACGTCTATCGCACTTATAAGCATCTTCATGTTTGTCTATTTCCTCTATGCAATCAGTACGTTTCGCTCATATGGTATCACCTGGGATGAGACCGATGTTTACACGTCTGGACGAATGACGTGGACGCATTTAGTCACACGACGTGCGCTTGATGAACCACAGCTCATGACCAAAACACCTGGCTCGGAAATTCGAGCTGTCTATGATTCATCTTATGCAACAGTTTTGTTTGGGCTGAATCGTGGTGAGTCATATGAGCGATATCATCTTTTAAACATGCTTTTTAATGGGTTGATCTTTGTGAGTGCCTATATCATGCTTGTTGTGTGGTGCCGTAATCCATGGCTTGCACTTTTGGGCCCAATAATGCTCGTCTTGACGCCTCGTTTTTGGGGTGATTTTCCTGCAAATCCCAAAGATACCCCATTTGCGACAATGTATTTTGTTGGTCTCACTGCGATATATCTTTCACCCTATGTACGAAATATGTACGTACGAATTGTGGTATACGCGTGCGTCATTGGAGCTGTGCAGAGTTTCAGAATAGTTGGGCTGACACTCTTTCCATTGTTATTCGTCTATGAGCTGTATCTTTATCTTGATGCTCATCAAAAAAATTTGAAATGGAAGTCATTTGTTAGATGGCTCTGCAGTACTGGAATGCGCTTGGGTATAACTGTTTTTTGTGCACTCTTTATAACTGTTCTGGGTTGGCCATATTTGGGAAGTAGTTTTTTGAAACATCTGACTGACATTTTAAAAACATCTCGCGAATATCCGTGGTTTGGGGTGACGCTCACCCATGGCGTCAATATGAAAAGCGATGCTCTGCCATGGAACTATCTCGTCTATTGGTACGGAGTTACCACCCCAATCATAGTTTTAGTCCTTTCTATCGTCGCTGTAGTGAAGGGCTTCACAACAAACTTCCGTAATCCGATTTACTTTTTGTTGACATGTGCTCTTGTCCTCAACATTTCCATGATTGCCTTGTCACATCCACATATGTATGACGGTTTGAGACATTCGATGTTTTTGTTGCCCATTTTGACACTTCTTGCCACGACCGCATTCATTGAACTCGTGCAGTCATTGCGGGGAAAATGGCTCTATATATGTATCGGTTTGGTGCTCTGTAATGGGGCACTTGTAGCACGAGAATATGTCCGCCTCCATCCATACGAGTATATCTACTTCAATGAGCTGGTAGGAGGTCTGCCCGGTGCACAGGGCCGATATGAAACGGACTACTGGGGAGCTTCATTTCGAGAGGCGGTCTTGTGGTTGAGGGATGAGACAAAAAACTCACGTGAAAAAATCGTTGTCCACACATGTGCCCATCCATTTATCTCTCAGTATTACTTTGGGGGTCATATGACCTGGACGCCAGATACAAAAAAGGCAGATTACAGCATCTGTTACACCCGCAACCATGAAGACAAAGACATCGTCGGGGATATCATCCATGTTGTATCCCGAGAAGGTGTTGCGTTAAATTATGTAAAGAAGAATAATTCACGTTAACAATATGGCACCATCAAAAAACGTACGTACACTTTCCAACATCACGGTCATCATTCATACAAAGAATGAATCGCGCAATATAGAGGGATGCATCAGATCAGCGCGAAAACTATCAAAAGATATACTCGTTGTGGATATGCAAAGTACAGATGACACAGTGGCCCGTGCCAAAGGGATGGGCGTTTCCTGCATGAGTGTGAAAAATTATGACTATGTCGAACCTGCTCGCAAACTTGCTATAGCTCAGGCTACAGGACCATGGATTTTTGTCCTTGATGCAGATGAGAGGCTGACACCTGATTTGGTAAAGATGCTCAAGAAGCATGTACAAACACGCGAAGAGGAAATTGTTGAGATTCCACGCAAAAATATTATCCTGAAGCACTGGATGAAGCATACTGCTTGGTGGCCAGATTGTCAGACGCGCTTTTTCAAGAAAGGCAAGCTTACGTGGGGAAATGGTATCCATTTGGCGCCGAAATTTACGGGGAAGCGACGTACGCTTCCTGCGCAAGAAAAGTATGCGATTGTGCATCAAAACTTCACGTCAGTTGCAGAATTGCAGGAAAAGCTTCTGCGATATGCCTCAAAAGAACCCCGTGAGCGTATCAAAGATATGAAATCAGTCAAAGATGTGTACGGCATTATCAATCATGATTTTTATTGGCGGTTTATTGAAAAAGAAGGCTTCAAAGATGGAATACATGGGTATGTGATGAGCGAATGGATGCGCTTTTATCGATTTATGATTTTTATGAATCAATGGGAAAAGGACGGCTATCCAGCTCTTCCCGGTGCGCGAGACCTCAAACATCAATGGGAGTATGAACGAGCGTGTATTGATCACGTTATGCATCCCAAAAAGTCATTGTGGGCACGAGTGACGGGACGAATATTTGCCCACTTTTCAAATACTCGGGAGTAGTATAATGATGATCGTTACTCATTTTCAGAAACCATATGGATCCATTTGAAAACGCCCTCACCTTTTTAGAAAGTATTAAAAATGACCTTTCTGATGCAGATAAACCGTATCTGGAGAGACTCATGAAGCCGATGAACATCGTCTCAGGCGAAATTGAAGTCACAATGGATGATGGTCGAACGGAAAAATTTCAAGCATATCGCTCACAGCACAACAATGCTTTAGGGCCTTACAAAGGTGGAATCCGATTTCATGAAGGTGTAACGGAAGCAGAAGTAAAGGCTCTTTCACTTTGGATGTCCATCAAGACGTCTATTGCGGGTTTACCAATGGGTGGAGGTAAGGGAGGCGTGATCGTCGATCCAAAAAAAATGTCTACGGGAGAGCTTGAAAGACTGTCACGTTCGTATATGCAACTTGTTGCAAAGCATATCGGTGTAGATGTCGATGTCCCTGCTCCTGATGTGAACACAGATCCACAGATGATGGCTTGGATGCTTGATGAATACGAGAAGATAGTAGGTCATCTTGAGCCTGGTGTCATAACAGGTAAACCACTTGAAGTTGGAGGCTCTGCAGGGCGCACAAAGGCAACGGGATTTGGTGGCTTTTTGGCACTTCAGCATCTCAAAGATGCTCTCAAAGAACTGTATCCAGATAATGCAGAGGGTTGGTACAACGGTCCGCGTGAGAAGGTCCGCATTGCAATTCAAGGGTTTGGCAATGTTGGCTATTATTTCGCGGTTTCTGCGTATGAACATGGCTATACGGTTGTCGCCGTTTCAGATTCAAAAGGAGCGATTTATGATGAAAAAGGGCTCGATCCTGTAGCAGTTTTGGCTATGAAAGAGGAAAAGGGAAGCGTCACGGATTACCCAGGAACCGTTATAACGAATGAAGAACTTTTGGCATTGGATGTCGAAGTGCTTGTCCCATCAGCTCTTGAGAGTGTTATCACAGATGCAAACATGGAAACGGTTAAAGCGCCTGTTATTTTGGAGCTTGCCAATGGGCCAATTACCCCAGAGGCAGATGCGCATCTGTTGGGTCGAGATATTATCGTTGTTCCAGATGTGTATGCAAACTCTGGTGGCGTCACCGTTTCGTATCTTGAATGGGTACAAAATCGTATGGGATACTATTGGAAAGAGCATGAAGTGGATGAGAAACTTGAAGAGCTCATGGGGAGCGCTTTTGGCGCCTTTTGGAAGAAATATCTGGAACTTCGCCAACAAGATGGCCCACAAAAAGTCACGTTGCGACGGGCTGTGTATATCTTGGCAGTTGAGCGAATTATCATGGCAGAGCGACTGAAAAGACCGCTCTAGTTAGGTGTTAGGTGGAGTGGCGTGGCAGGGCGTGGCAAATTTATCTAAAAATATATGGCAGAAATGAGCTTAGATTCACGAATGAATCGACTAATTGGTCAGCTTGAAGGCATTCGTCGCATGATCAAAAGTGATCGTAAAACAGACGATGTTGTTCAGCAAATTATGGCTGCAGGCCAAGCCCTTTCGCGCATTGGGGTGTTACTGCTCAAGGAGGAGCTCATGCGAACACTGGCTTCAGGAGCTCGGCGTGAGGTGGGGGTTGCATCGCGAGCACGTGCCAAGGAGGGGGATGAAGGAATGGCAATTAAGTCTAAGGCTTCACCAAAGGCTAAAACACTCGGTGGTAAATCTCTGAAGCAGTCCGATCTTGATTCCAAAACTGCTCGTGATACGGAAAAACTGCTCGAGAAAATATTCAGAATGTAACCTGCTATAATTAATAATCGAAAGAGCACTCTCTGAAGTGACTATCGAGAACGCTATGTTCACCAAAAAGAACCCGTTTTCTGAATATATTGAGTTTGTACACTTCTTTACAGCTTATGTTCATGCGCGACTACAGGGTGGTGGTGTGCGTTTTGAGAAGGTCAAGGACTTTATTGTTGCTCTTTTGATCGTGAAGAGAGGCAAGTATTCATCGTCTTTTTTGAATACATCCTTCTTTTTGTTTGTTGCAACAGCTCTAGTCGCTGGCCCAATTATCATTGAAAGTAATCCATTTATCGCAGGATATTTTAATGATGAAGGTGTTGTGACGCAACAAGTACTTGCCAACGATGTGTATTCGATGTCATTTCAGACGCAATTTTCGCATAAACCCCGCGCTACCATCGAAGAATATCAGGTCAAGCCCGGCGATACCCTTGGTTCGATTGCAGATACCTTTCAAATTGATACTGATACGATAAAATGGCAGAATAATTTGAAAAGTGACACGATTAAGCCCGGTGATACGCTCCAAATTCTTCCCGTGAAAGGTGTTGCCCACAAGGTCCGATCAGGTGATAATATCTACTCTATTGCAAAGCGGTACGGTGTAGACGCCCAGAACATCGTCAACTTTCCCTTCAATGACTTTGAAGATCTCGATACCTTTGCTTTGAGCGTTGGACAGACATTGATTGTCCCAGATGGGGCTCCACCACGAGCTGTTCCTGTCTTCCGTCAAGCACCAGGTCGTGCTAATGTTGTGGCCGGTGTGGCAGGAAGCGGTCGATTCATCTGGCCAACAACGGGTAACATCAGCCAATATCCCGTCGGTTACCACATGGCGCTGGATATCGCCAATCGCAACCTGCCAGATGTTATCGCATCGGATAAAGGAACGGTTGTGTTCTCCGGCTGTATTGGCTATGGCTATGGCTGTCATGTGATTATTGATCATGGAAATGGGTACTCGTCGTTGTACGGGCATTTGTCGCGCATCGATGTGTCGGCAGGGCAGGTTGTTGGGCAGGGGCAAACGATCGGGCGCCTTGGTTCAACAGGCCGATCGACGGGTCCGCATCTCCATTTCGAGATCAGAAGTGGGGGCGCGTTGCAGAATCCGCTCGGGTTCCTGCAGTGATGGATGGAGGTGCGTTTTCACATAGACCATTCCTCGAGGTATTCAGCATAGGTTTTCCAATTGCGCGAATAATGGCTCTCACGAATCTGCCTTGCCTTTATATTTTTTGGCTGGATATACTCAGCTAAATATCGAGTGAAAAATATTATGAAATCGAAGATGCGGTCAGTAATAGACCGGACCTCCATTTAGTTGGTGGGGCCACTGCCCTCCGGCAGCTGCAAGGCAGGTGACAGCTTCGCCTCAGGGGTTGCTGGGAGCTCGAGAGGCGATTGATCGCCTTGCACTGGTGGCACTTCCGCAGCCTTCGCAGGCTGTGCACTGTCCGCCTTCTTCTTGAACATAGTCAGGTTTTCCTGAGCAATTTTGCCGTCTTTCGAGGTGGCATCAACAAGTTGCAGGACGGTACTCATCTCATTGACTGCTTGTTGATACGTGCCTTGCTGATACAATGACCAGGCTAAGTTGTAGTGTGCGTTTGCCCAATTTGGCTTTGTTATGACAGCTTGTTGGAATGTTTGGGTGGCGGAATCATAGTTCTGAGCACCATAGTAGACACCACCGAGATTGAGAAGGAGCTGGGGATTGAGGGGATCGCGACGCAAGGCTTCCTGATAAGACGCGATGGTCCAAGCCTGAGCCCCATCGGCGACGTTGATGACATTACGATAAATGACAGCAAGCGTGT
>CAYZCU010000026.1:8323-12962 GCA_964477065.1 uncultured Gammaproteobacteria bacterium | reverse complement strand
AATTTGAACTTTTTGTGAATACGTATTGATATGCCTTCCCTTCACTTTTTTCATCACAAGTTCAGATATCGAACCTTTTTTATTGAATGATATAAAGTGCGGAAAGGTTATCTTTTTTGATGGAGTGATACTTTGTGTTAAGAACTTCAATACATTTGCTTCATTTTGTAAACCTTCGTGATTTCTATCAACATCTTCTGCAACGTGTTTTTTTATAACAAATCTTTCTCCTGATGGAGCAATATATAAACCCACTCGACCACTAAAATTTTCCTTATCAGGTGATAAGTCATCTATAAAAGTTGATGTTTCACTCAATAAAGTATTCATTTTAATGTGTTGAATGTGCAGTAAACCACTCAAGTTTGTAATTTCTCAGCATAAAAGGGGCAATCCAGCGACTTAAAATGTTGAGAAGAATGACATACATAACTCCAATTGGATTTCGTACACATTCCTTTACAATTGCTGTCACATAAAACATATGTGGGCGATAAAATTCTTCTTGGACGGTATCTCCAAAGTATTTTTTTAATTCCATTTCGACACTTGATGGCTCTGATCGAACGACCTGTTTAATATAGTCTTTGGCATTTTTTGGCAAAGCATACTCTATGACTGCACTGTCGATATATCGAAACTTGAAACCTTGAGTAATACAGGTCATGTATATATATGCATCCTCATTAATGATTTTTGGGAATCTAAATGACTGTAAAAATGTTTTCCTTCCTGCCATAATTGAGCCAGTTGCTCCAAATATAGAATGTCCATTCTTCATCTTTAAACGAGACTCATAGAAAACACGAAATGTAGAGTAAACTGCCTTTTCAAAAAAGCTAACTGGCTTAAATGGGCGAGAGTTCCCTCCAACGAGTGCAACATCTCTATCTGTAAAAGATTTCACCAGTCTAGTTATCACTTCTTTTCCAACCAATGAGATATCTGCATCAAACATGACGATAATTTCTCCCTGAGCTTCATCAAACAACTGCTGAAGTCGAAACGTTTTCCCCTTTCTTTCGTTACTCGATATAACTACAATACGAGAGTCATTGACTGCCCTTGCTCTTTGAACTGTATCATCTGTCGAGCCATCAGAATATACTCTCAACTCCTTTAGCTCCCACCCCTCTTGCTCCTGAGTTAGGACCTGTTCAATAACCTGACGAATAGTCTTTTCCTCATTTAAAGCACATATCCCAACCGTGATAGAATATTCTTTTTTCATTTTGTTGATGCTATGGTCTCCCATGACCTACTTGAATTTTGACTAACAGATGCTAATGAAATCCTTTGAACTATTTGTAAGATACATGCTAGTGTCATATACACTGGAGTAGATGTAAACATGTAAAAATAAGCTTTTAGCTTTGACTTTGTAGATATTTTGTATATATTTTTAACTTCATCTCCAAACTCAGATATAAGTACATCATGTGAATTAGAATAACGTCTGAACTGATTGAGATAATCAGAGAATGTTTCAGGAACTTTATATTGGATGAGTGCTGACTTACAAAAAGATGATTTCAAATTGTGCAACGTTGCATAAAGATACGTGAAGTGATCATCAGCCTGAATATGTCTTGGGATCTGGAGTTGCGAATACAATTTTCGAGAGTAGCACATGCAACATCCAAGACATCTATGTATGTTCGATCCATTGTTAAGATTGTCAATACATCGTCGCCAAAACTGTTCATAGGTAAACACAATTTTTCCGAAGAATGTTTCTGAATGTAATGGGTCAACCCTTGGGTAAATAAGATCAGCACCAGTTTCCTTATATGTAGTAACAATATTTTCTATAACAGATTCGTCTACTAGGGTAACATCAGCATCAAATGTAATGAGTACATCCGATTGGACATGAGAGTAGAGATAGCTTAAACATCCAGATTTTCCTGATCGTTGAGCTTGATTATAAAGAATAACCTGCGGATTTGACTCCCCAATCTTTTTCACTATCTGTCCTGTTGAATCATAACTCATATCATTAACAATAATTATTTTTTCTAGTAAAAAAGATATTCCTTTTTGCTTTAGGATACGATCAATAAGCTGAGCTATGTTTTTTTCTTCATTGAATGCACATATCCCGACAGTTAGAGTTGTAGGTTGAATTTTATTTTTCATACTTGCTTTTTTCAATTGACAGCACTTTATATGTAAATGTCTCAAACTTTTCTACAACGTTGTCCCATGAATATAGTCGAGCAAACTCGCGAGCATTGAGTCCCATACTCCTATTTAAACGAGGTTCAAGAACTTTAAGCATATTTATTGCAAATGCCTCAACATCAAATGGATGACACTTCAGTGCAACAGAGTTTGGGATCCAAGCGCTTTCAGGTAAATCAAATATGACATGTGGCATGCCACTCGCCAAAGCTTCAAGTGTCCACAGACACATTTCGTCATGTCTCGATGGGAAGACAACACATGCAGCTTCAGATATAAGATCCATTTTTTTTTGACCATATGCGCTTCCAACCAGTTGTACCTTATCCTCAAGACCTAGCTTTCGTATAAAGGCTCGTATCTTCACTTCATCAGGTCCATGTCCAGCAATGATGAGAGGATAAGGTGATCTGTCAACAATCTTTTTGTATGCAAGCAATAATAAATCTATACCCTTCTGACTTATATCCAATCTGCCTAAGTAGAGAATATGCTGAGGGTGCTTTCTGACTATTTTGAAATACTCTTCGGTAACACCTTGTGGGACCATTTCATATTGAATAGTAGGATTAAGTCGTCGTGCCTTACCAGCATCTATGTCAGAATAGGGAAGTATATATGAGTAGGCTTTCATACCTATTCTCTCAAACCAATGAAATGGAAGCTTGTATTTTTTTGCAAACTCATGTGCGTTAAACATTGACGGCAGTGCTATCACAGGTATCGATGTAAAAAGCGGACTACACAATGTAGAAATTGGAGCTACAAATGATTCAACAATAATGTCTATATTCCGTAGTGATAAAACTTTAAGAGGCACAAAAAAAAGGAAAAACACATTATTTAATCGAATGTAAGGTGATCCTATACCAATGTGTATATATGTAATACCGCTGTCAACACGATCCCTATACCCTGGATATCTCGAGCAGTACACAGTTACCTTATGACCTCGTTTTACTAACCTTCTCCCAAGCTGGTACGTTGCAACAGCTTGGCCAGCTCCTAGAAGTGGATTTTGAATATCGTCAAAATCAATGTATGCGATATGTAATTTTTTATGTTGTAGCATATTTTTGCAGGAATGAAAAAAATGTTTGCGCGCTTTTTTCCCATCTAAAGCTTTGCGCCCACTCAACAGAATCATCGGCCATCTGCCTATGTAGTTTTTGATCTTCAATGAGAGTGCAAATCTTCTCTGCAAACGCATCGACATCACCATAAGGAACCAGGAAACCTGTTTTTTCATTCTGAACTGAATCCTTTAATCCTGACACATGTGATGTAACAGCAGGAGTCCCACATGCATTAGCTTCTATAGTTGTAATTCCCCATCCCTCCATTAAAGACGGATTGACAAATACCCAGGCCTTTTGAAACAATGATATTTTCTTTTTTTCGTCAACTTTACCAAGGAACTTAATCTTATGTGCAATATTAAGTTTCTTGGTAAATGCTTCAAGATTTTTTCTCTCTTCGCCCTCGCCTGCTATAACAAATTGTGCATGTGGATATTTTTTTAAAACTTGCTCTGCCGCACGAATAAAAATATTTAGACTTTTATAATATTGAAGCCTTCCCAGATACATAATCATTGGTCGTGTATTTTTCTTCCCCGGTTTGTATGTCTCTATATCGACACCATTATGAATGATAAGCGGTTTCTTACGAGTTAATTTATGTCTAATAATTTCATCACGTGATGATGGTGAAACAGTTACAACTTGTGAATTTCTATATACAAAGGGCATTACAATTGCTTCAAGAAATGCAGCCAGATGAGCCAGTGGGGCAATAAGACTTCTATGAAATACCTCTTGATGAACATGATGTATTAAAAGGACTACTTTTTCTCGTACATAAAATGGAGTAAAGAATGGGATACCATTTTCTGCATCAACAATGATGTCATAGTTTCCACGAAATTTTACAAAATAATACAAGCATGCCCATACGTAAACAGTGCTAAATGTCCCACGTCTATATATTTCGATTCCATCAATCGATTCATGAGCTACATTACGTGAGCCATTACCACAAAAAAGCGTTACAGTATTGCCCTCCTGAACCCACCTTTTTGCCAGCTCATGGATATATACCTCTGCTCCACCAGCCCATTTATGTTTTGTATCCCGCCAGTTAAAGATCAATATTTTCATACCATGTGTCTGGACATTTAAGTTTGGTTCAGATCGAAGTTTACGAAGTGTATAAATAACATGTAGTATTTTTTTCTCCAATGGAATGAGTTTATCAATGCAAATATGCAGTAATATATTAAGGAGAAGATGTGCAGACCAAATCAAAGACATGCTTTTCACGAAATCATCTAGACTGTTATGCCGTGTCATAAGCAATATCACAGCACCTCCACCGAGAATAAGTAGCGCAAGAGTAAAAATAAAGCGATTCTTAAGAAGATTGATAGGGGAAAATTACTTTCAATAGATCTTGA
>CAYZCU010000026.1:4204-8313 GCA_964477065.1 uncultured Gammaproteobacteria bacterium | reverse complement strand
TAAAGCGTTTCTTAATAAGATAGTAATCTGTAAATACCTTTGAAATAGTGAACAATGCAAGAGCCCCAGTTATTGTCGGCAAATATGGAAGAATTGTATAGACTTTAGGTCCAAACAAGATTGGAGCAACATACCAGCCAAAATATCCAAATATTGTATACCCAACACCTACTAATAGGCTTGTAACAGCTAACGTCGAATATAAAATTTTTGAAGAATCCTTTTTCATGCCTTCAAATCTGCTTACGAGAGGCGTCGTAAACGCTGATGCAAATGTCCCTAAAAAGAAGATCATTTTCCCAATCATGGTGATAAATGAATACTCACCTGCTTCCACTCTTGATAGATAATGTTTTGCAAATAGAACATCACTTGTAATAAAAAAGCTAACAGCAAGCCCAGTAACGAAACTTAAAAATAGAAATTTGTATGGGAAAGAGCTGGATTTATGAGAATCAGATTTAGTATGGAAGGCATATTGTGCTGCAATCCAACTTATGAAGAATGTTATAGTAACTGCAAGAGGTATTGCACCATATGCAAATTTTGCATAGCCCATGTAGATAAGACCTGCTACACCAGCTAATTTCAGTATTGGTTCGCTCACATTTACTAAACCCAATGAGCCAAATCTCAAACTTCCAGCCAAATATCCACGATCGGTCTCTGATACAAGGTTTACAAGCAAAACTGGTATAAATAGCAACCAAGGGACATATGTGTAGGTTCTAAAATATTCACTCATGAATGGCGTCACCAGTAGCCATAAACACGCAAGTAACATACTCACCATAAATATCTTCTTACGTGTTGATTGCCAAAAATGACGAGCTACAGAGTTATCAAACTTTCCAGTCAAAAAACCAGTTTGATAGTTAACAGTTGTGCTCAATGCACCAGAAACGACTGCAATAAGTGAAATTAATCCATTAACTAGTCCAACAAGAGCAAGATCTTCGAATGTCAAAATTCGACCGATGTAGGCGTTGAATATAAAATTTAAAATACTGCTTAGGCCAATTGAAATGAGATATACTCCCCACATACTATAAGAACGTATAAAAGATGTACGTTTCTGACTTTTGACTTCATCTGGTACTACTGATTGAGCAAGCGGCTTCAAATGCAACCCATGCACTGTCTTCTGCCAGAAATGTGGTTTATAAAAAAGTTCACTCAGGGCTTTATATCCTGCATAGCTCATTGCTAGCCAGTAAAAGGGGACAATATAGACAAACTTTATAAGTGAATAATGACCACGTTTCGCACAAGCAATCATGTAATAGTACAAGTACACAAAATTACCGATAACGAGGGAAAACATACCAATATAAAGTATTGGTCCAGGGAAAAGCTTCTCAATATAGAATCCAAAATGTGCTCGTGAAACAAAGTAAAGAATTGTCAAAAGCCACATGATAGGATTTATAAAAAGTGCGAGAATTTTACCTCCAACAACAAGTTGAAATAAGAAAAAATCTTTCGTATTTTGTGCGAAAAAAGTACCAGGAAATCGCATATGAACTAAATAGCTTTGCATGTACCCTTTTATCCATCGAGAACGCTGATTAATCCAATTCTTAAAATTACTATTGGCCTCCTCCATAGTTACTGAATCGATAATAGCTGTTTGATATCCATATTTTGCAAGTCGGATACCAAGGTCACAATCTTCAGTTACATTAAATGAGTCCCATCCTTCAAGTTCGATAAGCATTTCTTTACGAAAATGATTAGATGTTCCGCCCAGTGGCAGTGGGGCTTCAATAGATTGAAGACCAGGTAAAATGAGATCAAACCATAGTGAGTACTCTGCTGTAAAAAGTCGCGTAAGAGTGTTTTGATGTGGATTGTAATAATTAAGTTTAGCCTGTAAACAAACGGTACTTTTAGGTGCTTTCTGAAAAGCAATGTAAGCTTTTTTTAATTGAAAAGGATCAGGAATATCTTCAGCATCATAAATAACTACATACTCACCTTTTGCAAAGGATAATCCATAATTCGTTGCTTTGGGCTTTGTCTTAGGCATTGAGTGTGGTACAACAACAATGCGTATAAACGATGGGAGATGTGAATTTTTTGCGGCTTCGATTGTTGAAACATCATCTTCTTCCAAAAGAAGCATGACATCAAGTTTATCTTTTGGCCAATCAAGTTTGCTCATTGCCTGAACAAATTGCGGAATGATATTTGCTTCTTTATAGAGTGGACATAGTACTGTATAGACGGGGAGGACCTTATTTGATAGATTTTCAAGCTCTTTGTCAGTCGCTATATACTCATTACTCGATTTGAGAGTCTTCATGGTCATGTAAAGATTGAAGAAAACATCAAAGAAATACATCCCATTCAATAAGGCAAATGAGACGATGATTGTATTGACTGTATTGAAATATATACCAGCTGAAACAATGCCGACTATGCTCAATAGAAAACCTTGTTGCCAACCATGAAGAGTCTTGATTGCAGAATTATGTTGACCAAGCGTTGTATGCGTGATAAAGCGCTTTCTATTGTGTGCAATGCCAGCACCGACCATTGAACCATCAGCATGAGGTTTGATACTGTAGACTTTTTTGCGTGCAATCCGTTGACGAACTGCATTTTTTGCAATCTCACCTCCTACACTCATAATTCTTACTTTTGATACACCTGTATCACGATTCTCAAATGTTGTAGGAATCTGTTTAATTTCATATCCAATCTCTCGCGCTGCATGAAGAAGGGGAATGTCAAATGACCATGGACCAACATACTGTGAGTCGATATGTTCAACAATGTCTTTTCTAAAGGCTTTGAGACCTGATTGAATATCAAGGTTAAAGCCAAACAAGAGTGTCCCAAATATAAAAGCATTTGCACGCGATGATAATTTTCTCAAAATTCCTGCTTTAAATTCTTTCCTTTGAGCAATGACAACACCTATACTTAATGACTCTTGTAGCTTTGCATACATCGCAGGGATATACTTTGGATCATTTTGTAAATCAGCATCTATCATACATACTATAGGTGCATTCGCATGATCTGCTCCTTCCAGGAGAGAATATCCCTTGCCTCGCTTTCCGACCTTCAAAAATGAACGTATCGGATAGATCTTTTTCAGCTTTTGAATTTGATCTGGTGTAGAATCAGAAGAATGGTCATCAATAATGATGATTTCATAGTCAATATGAGCTAAACCCAGTGAAATATCAATCTTTTCACATAGTCTTTTTATTGTCCCTTCTTCATTCCTTACTGGAATAATAATGCTGATGTCCGTCATGAATGAGTGATTAATATTTTATACTTCTGAATTCTTACAAAGCTTATTGCAAAGCCTATATTATATCATAATAGACATTAAGATGCAGAAAGATATGCGCTTGTATTTATTGAGTTCAGACTCTCAATTTGATTACAAATACATGTGAGTTAGAAAATCTATTTTTGCATTCCTGCAATAATGTTATTTACCGAGTTTCGATTTCATAATTATTTCATTTTCATATGATATAAGAAATCAGGATGGAGGTGAATACATATAACATATAAAAAACGTGTCGGAATTTTCATAACAACAATAGGGTTTTTTTTGATGGGAATCGCAGGTGCAGTTTTTGCGTATTACTCTATTCAAGCACTATCTACACACAATGTTTTTAGCACAGCGACACTCGGACTCCTCTTCACAGATGATAACCAGACACGATTGGCAAATGTCACAGATAGTTGGACTGCGACAAATCTTTTACCCGGTACACAGATGCCTCAAAAAATTATTGAAGTCTACAATTCGGGAAGTATAGATGCTGATCATCTTGATTTAGTCATCTCATATACGGGGAATGATACACTTGCAAAAAATTTCATTTTTAGTGATGTAAATAATGGCTTTCGGTTTGGAGGAAGCGGTGACGGTTCATCAGTCAATCTCACATCTGCACTTTTGGGCACAGCAGATGTCGACTATATTGTGACGCAGGGGATTAACGGATTACCTATTACTGCTGGGATGGTTGATGGCAATGATGGGACAGCACCTGATGGAAAGATTTCTTTGAGTGAAATAGCACGGTTTGGCAAAATTCGTAGCAAACGGGGAGAGGAACGCGGTGGGATTGCGG
>CAYZCU010000026.1:0-4194 GCA_964477065.1 uncultured Gammaproteobacteria bacterium | reverse complement strand
GATGTAACTATGAGTGTAACGCTTGGGCAAGATTCGGGCCAATTCTAGCAAGATGATTGCGCTACTGTCCGGCCGGCGGTAGCGTATGCGGTCCTACACGAGTGCGCTTGATAGCATAGGCAAGGGCAGGGAAACCGAGCGCCGTGCCAATATCATGTGCAAGGGTGCGCATATACGTCCCACTTGAACAAACCACCCGAAGCGTGAACATGGGGATCAATTCATCTGGCGAGTAGTGATCTGCACAAGCATCCCACGCTGAGTGTATAGCGCCTATGCGAAAATCACCATGCGCTACCAAATCAAGCTTTGCATGAATTGCCTGGACGCATTCCTGGAGGGGGATCGTTGTGACATCAAGAAGCTCAATCGCGTCAATATGTCGTTGAGCAGTCGGCATGTCTATTTCATGAATTTTTCCTTCACGCGCCCATGCATAGAGGGGTTTCCCCTGCACCGTTTTAGATGAATACGGAGGATAGGTTTGCATGATATCTCCAACACATGTTTGGAGGGTATGTTTGATGGATGAAACATCAGGCAGTGCTACTGGCAATGTACTCGCTGTAACAAGCCCCATGACATCTTGTGTGTCTGTTGCCACACCACACGCAACGGTCACAAGATATTCTTTATCAAGGCTCAGATACGATTCGCGTTGTTTATTTTCTTCACCTACAAGCGCTATCAACACCCCTTCAGCCATAGGATCAAGCCGACCTGCATAACCTATGCGAACATCGGCATACTCAGGGTGCGCGTCCTTCCACAGCTGGATGCAATCCAACGGCGTCATGCCAATGGGTTTATTCAAGATAAGCATATCTAGCCAAAGGTGAAAGCAAATACACGGACTGCTGGACCAAGATAACGAAGTTCGAGCCGATAAATCCCAGCAACTGGCTTACTCACAAGATGGTAGAGCCGATCAGTGTCGACAGTTATTGTGCCATCATGAACATCCCCACCTGTCGTGACTTTTTTGCCATCCAGATACACTTCGACACTCCCTGGGACGCCTTTTTGTGCTGGTGCCATCACCAGAAATACATCCTGTGCATGGATCTGAAAGATGAGCTTGCTTCCCATCGAAGACTGTGCATGTTCTTCACGAACAATCCAAGTACCACTCAATCCAAATGTATCCTCCTCCAACGGTCCAACCGTGTAGACACGTTTCACATCGCGTGCAACTGACTCTCCTGATGAAAATCGCTCCATGCGACCATATCCCATATATGTTTCAGGGGTCAGACGTGATTGGGGAGTCGTATCAGGGACATCATCGGCAGGTTCAGTGACCTCTTTGCCACCCTCTGCAAGCAATTCTCGTATTTTGAGCTCAGTTTCTTCATACGCACCTTCTCCGAAATGCGTTTCTCGAACGCGACCCTGTCGATCAATGAGATAGTGAGCAGGCCAGTATTGATTGTTGTAGCTTCGCCAGATCTTGAATTCATTATCCTGAACCACTGGATACGTGATCCCATAGCGAGCCATTGCTTCTTTGACGTTATCCGTCGTGCGCTCAAATTCAAATTCCGGGCTATGTACACCGACTATCACAAACCCATCATCCTTATACTTCTGATACCAGCTTGTCAGATGAGGAAGTGTTCGTATGCAATTGATACACGTATACGTCCAAAAATCGACAAGGACCACTTTCCCTTTCAGTTCTTTTTCGAGTGACAGGGGAGACGTGCCAATCCAATTCGTCCCCCCACTAAAACTCTTGTTTGGCGCTTCATACGTATCCCCTTGCAAACTTTCCTCAAACGGCACCTTGATGTTTTTGAGCTTGTCTAATCGTGTTCGTATGACAGATTGTTCTTCAAATCGCGTTAGATTTTTCCCGTAGTTCGGAAATGTATGTAAAATATAGGTTTGAAACGTGCGGTCGAGGTTAAAGTAAATCATCAGTGCAGTCACAATAATGAGCACACCAAAAAGTTTCTGAATAAGCGCAGATCGTCGTCGCAGTGCAGGTAATGTCTCCAAAATACGTTTCCCTCCATACGATATCGCAAGCATGGGCACTGCCGAACCAAATGCATACGCTCCAGCTATAGCAACAAGCTCAAATGAAATACTCCGAGTCGCTGCTAGAGTCAAGACAGATGCCAAAATTGGCCCAACACACGGCGTCCAAATAAAACCAAGGGATAGTCCAAGGAGTATCCCACCTCGCAGACCTTCCCGCTTGGCAGTGCCTGATGGCATAAGTCGAGATGCGAGCACTTCAAGCTGAGATTGCAACCATGCTGAAAAAAGAGCGCCACCGAAGAGTAATAACAACACAACTGACAGATAGCGAAGCGTCTCCGTCGAAAATCCCAATGCCTGTGACAGACTATATGCAAAAACAGCAAAAAAGGTGAAACTTAAAACAAACCCAATCACTACACCAAGTGGCCTCCATTTTCCTCCAGACAATGAGCCTGACAAAACTATCGGCAAAATAGGTAATATGCACGGTGAGAGGATGGTGACAACACCAGCTAAAAATGCAAAGATAGTCAAAAAGAGCATAGGTTGATTTTAGCATATGCTCTTGCTAAGATGTGGATATGATTATCATTATTAAGCTCCTCATAAACGCGCTCGCTATTTACATTACGGCTCAACTGATCCCCTACATTCAGCTGAGTGGCCTGAAGGCAGCCTTGATAGTCGCTCTAGTCTTGGGCCTGATCAATGCCGTCATTCGCCCAATTCTGCTTTTCCTGACGCTCCCCATCAATGTAGTTACCTTGGGGCTTTTTACGTTTGTCATCAATGCCGCACTCGTCATTCTTGCAAGTAAAATAGTTGATGGCTTCTCCGTTCCTAATTTTTGGACGGCACTTGCCTTTAGCGTTATTTTGTCAATCGTCAGCTCAATTTTGACCTGGATTGCCAAATAATATGCCTTTACCTGTCGTGACGGAGCGTGATGCCAAGCTCAAAGCTATTCGTGACGAGCTCTTTGCGTTTTCACAATCCCCCCTTTTCACCTATCGAACTGAAAATCATTATTTTCCCGTGATCGGGGAAGGTAATCATGAGGCTCATATTATGTTCGTTGGTGAAGCTCCAGGTGAAAAAGAAGCCCAGACGGGGAGGCCTTTTTGTGGCTCTGCAGGTCGTATTTTGAGCGAGCTTCTCACCTCCATCGCACTGGAGCGTCAGGATGTCTATATCACCAACATAGTCAAAGATCGCCCACCCAAAAATCGCGATCCTCTTCCTGAAGAGATTGCTCTGTATGCCCCCTTTCTGGATCGCCAGATTGACATCATCCAGCCTCGTGTTATTGCAACGCTTGGGAGATTTTCGACAGAGTATGTCATGGCTCGTTATGGACTTGAGCTTGAGATAGGCCCGATTAGCACCATTCATGGGAAGGTCTTTACGGCTCAACGACCGTGGGGTTCAGTTTCTATCGTGCCGTTATATCATCCAGCAGTTGCTCTGTATCGCAACAGCATGAAAGTGACGCTCATTGAGGACTTCAACGTGCTTCAGTCACTTAGTGGATAATCTCATCATCCACGACGACGGCCTTTACGGAAGGGATTATCACATCAACTGTTTCCGAAGCAGGAAGTGTTCGCGAGTTATCTTGACTTTCAAGCTTAATCTTTTCAACAATACGTCCCAGCTGACGTGAACGTGTTGATTCGACCTTTTGATACGTATTTTGGACTGTTGAGAGTTGCGTCCCTAATTTTTCAAATTCTTCAGTGTAGAGGTCAAACTGCTTTTCAAACTGATGAATATGAGCAACAATCTGCTGAATATTTTCTTGCACACGAAAATTATCATTCGCTAGCCTAATCATACGCAAAATAGCCGTAAAACTGAACGGTCCTGCCAGAACAACCTTTTTCTGCATGGCTTCTGTCCAAATATCTGACATTTTGTCATAAATATATGAAAAAATCATTTCATTGGGCACAAAAAGCAGGACGAAATCAACCGTTTTGTCATCTGGGTTGATATAGTCTCGCGTCGTCACCTGAGAGATTTTCTTGCGAACGTCTTGCGCAAATGCCTTCAAGAAACCATCTTTTTGAGCTCGATCATCTGTTTCAGTTGCCTTTTGCAGGTTTGCATACGGGAACTTCACATCAATGTTAATTCGCGTCCTATCAGGCAAAAATATTGCGAAATCAGGCCGAGAGGTCGTTGATTCTGAAGCCTTGTTGTACT
>CAYZCU010000025.1:870-14917 GCA_964477065.1 uncultured Gammaproteobacteria bacterium | reverse complement strand
GATACAATTTTTTAGATCACTAGATCACTAGATCACTAGATCACTAGATCACTAGGTTTCTAGATTTCTATCACTGCACGTGCAGATAAAAGCTCATCAGCCCAGCACCATGATCGATGTATCGGATATTGATAATCGATCCACTACAATTTTGATTTGAAGAATAGAGCGTTCCATCAGCAACAGCCCTGATGACATCACTTCCGTTGCTCACCATATCAAAACCCGTGTGAATACC
This sequence comes from uncultured Gammaproteobacteria bacterium, assembly GCA_964477065.1. Lineage (GTDB taxonomy): Bacteria > Patescibacteriota > Microgenomatia > UBA1406 > HO2-37-13b > 2-02-FULL-43-11-A. The sequence goes on along the minus strand of CAYZCU010000025.1, from coordinate 14,679 downwards.
ACCACTGTACGAGTACACATATGAATATGGCGTTACACCAAAGCCTTGGGTGATCGTAATGGGATCTGAGAGTGGCCACTGCCAATCCTTACCGAGATACTCACCTGGATCGACCCATTTGCCATCACGGCGCACCTCAAAGTGCAAATGCTTCCCTGTTGAGCAGTGTGGAAAGCCTGAATTACCCACAAGAGCAATGGCATCACCACGTTTGACAGGGCCGACTTTTTGTCCTGACTGAATAGCTTGATTCACTGCCTGATACTCAGACATAGCCTGACTCAGTAATTGTTGGTAGCGTTTTTCATCGTTTTTGGTTTGATCCAACAGGGATTCTTTTTGCTGAACTTGATTATTAAGCTCAACTTTTTGGACTTCAAGTTGGTTTTCAAGTTCCTCAAGCTGGACAACTTTTTTTTCACGAAGATCTTTTTGTTCTGTGAAATTCACTTTTATCTGTTCAGTCCGGATTGCCAGGACGCGATCATTTTCTTGAGCAGAGCGGATATATTTGAGCTGATTTTCAAGCGTTGTTGCTTTTGGAGAGAAAAAGATGTCAAGAAAACTCACGTGTCTATTTTTATAGCCTTCAATTATTTTCTCCAATAAAATACTTGAAACGTGATCCAAAGATTCATTGAGGCGATCAATTTTATGTGTAAGATCCTCTACTTCCTCCTTCGTTGTTTGCACTTCAACAGTTGTTTTCTCCAAGCGAGCTTTTGCAAGATTGACTTTTGCATTGATTAAATTTATTTGAGAAGACAGAGAGTTTTTTTGAGCACGAGCCTCTGTCAATTTTGCTTCATATTCTCTAATTTTGCTTTGGCAATCATCAGCACCACTACAGACTGTTGCATAAGCCTGAAATGGATTCAAGATATATGAAAAAAAGCAGAGAAACAAGATACAAAAACTGATCTGCATTTTAAATGAAATCATGTGTGATCATTATACTCGATATGGATAGCTGTGTTGAGTATAATAGCTCCATGAAGATTGCTATTCTTGGTGGTGGTATAACGGGTTTGACATCTGCCTATACGCTTGCCTCATCAGGACATACGGTCATCCTGTATGAAAAATCTGCAACACTCGGCGGACTTGCGCAAGGATTTCAAGCTGATGGCTGGGAATGGCCTCTTGAATACGCGTATCACCACATTTTTTCAAGCGATACAGACATTATTCAGTTTGCGAAAGAGATTGGGTTTTCGGGTGTTTTTTTCAAACGACCACGAACAGAATCTCTTTTTGGCGGTCCACAGAATTACCGCATATATCCCGTAGATTCTCCGCAAGATTTCTTGCGACTGCCTCTTTTGAGCTGGGTAACGAAAATTCGGGCGTCGTGTGTGCTTGGCATTTTGAAACTATTTCCTATGATTCCCTACTATGAAAAAATTTCCATGGAAAAATTTATTCGTCGATACATGGGGAATCAGATGTGGACGGTGTTCTTCGAGCAGTTGATGCGGAAAAAATTCGGCAAATATGCGGGAAAAGTTCTAGCCTCATTTTTATGGGCACGTATCCATAAACGAACGCAATCACTGGGGTATATGCAAGGCGGTTTTCAAGCGTTTATTGACCATCTTGCCACGGCATGCGCAGAGAACGGAGTTACTATCAAGAACGCAACTCCTATTGCTTCAATTCGTCGCAAAGGGAATGGATACAGCATAGATGGAGAAGAGTTTGACTGTGTCGTCTCAACACTCCCTTCACATATTCTTTCAAAAGCAACGAAACACATTTTGACGCCACGTGAGCTCAAGTCACTGGACAAGCTATCCTATCTGGACGCGCGCGTACTTATTCTTGAAACAGATAAACCGATTCTATCGAAAGCGTACTGGCTCAACATTTCAACCCCGACTATTCCAGCAATGGTCATCGCTCAGCATACGAATTTCATTGATGCATCGCATTATGGAGGTAAACATATTGCCTATATCGGTTGGTATGCCATTCGTGAAGACCCGATCATTTCAGAGCCAACTGATGAGCTGATTGAAAGGCTCCTTCCCCATCTACACGCATGTGATAAGGCTGATTTCACGGTGAAAAGGTCTTTTAGTTTTGTTGGACAGTATGCACAGCCAATTTTTAATACTGCGTTTCTCAAAAACAAGCCAACATTTCGCACCTCTGCTCCTGGTTTTTACTGTGCAAATCTTGACATGACGTATCCCTATGATCGAGGGACAAATTATGCGGTGAAGCTCGGAAAAGACGTCGCTAAAATGATTGATAAAGATTACCCCAACAAGTAATTCGGGAATAAAGAGGTAATTATGCGGGAATAATCACACGCTTTTCGATGCATGGGTGTATGACTTCTTTTTATGCATGTGATACTGCTCATCATGAAACGATTCAAGGTGGGGCGTATTGATGGTTGATTCAAGGATCTGCCAACGCTTTTTCTTGACGACATGAGGCACATCATCATTTAAAACTTTTGTCGCAGCGGTCATTGGGCGAGAGGAGTACATCGCAACATACGCTTTGTAAAAGCCAACTTTCTTGCAGACATCCAGTAAGTTTTGAAATTGCTCTTCTGTTTCGCCACAAAAGCCGACAATAATATCCGTGGTAAATTTCACATCGGGAACACGAGCACGAATTTTATCAATCAGGCTCATATATTGCGCTGTTGTATACCAACGATTCATGCGACGAAGCATCGCATCATCCCCGTGTTGCATGGGAAGGTGGAGCACGCGGGTAATGTTTGGATGTGATGCAATAACCTCAATGAGCTCGTCTGAAAAGTCCCATGGATTTGAGGATACGAAGTCCACACGCTCAAACCCCATTTCAGCAATATCTGCCAGGAGATAGGGGAAAAGGGTGGGAATGCGGTTGCGACCAAGATGTTTGACAAAAATTGGCTTGAGCTCCTTGCCATAAATGACAAAAGGGGGATACTCGCGATCATCGGTAGCTGATTTAATGCCATCAACATAGTCTTTTCCAGGCAAATCTCTCATGACTTGAATATTATCTGCGCCGACGATCAGATCAGCGCCATATGAGTTGACATTTTGGCCTAAAAGAGTGATTTCAGTGTATCCTGCATCTGCAAGCTCACGGCACTCCCGAATAATATCAGCATATGGTCGCGAAATTTCTCGACCTCGGGTGAAAGGAACGATGCAAAAGGTACAAAAATTATTACATCCATTTGAAATGGGAACCCACGCAGATGTTTTACTCGTTCGCACAGGGGCAAAGTCAAACCCAACTTCTTCAATAGGCATAAATTCATCCACGGCAGGCATGGCGGAGCGGATTTTTTTCAAAAATTTCCCACTTGCATCACGAAACGCAATGCCAACCATACAACCTGTCACTATAATCTTCATTGGCTTTTCACCAGCCTCAATCTGAGCCTGTTTGCGCAGACCTAAATTATGGGCAAGACCATAGACACGATTTTCAGCTTTCTCGCGGACCATGCACGTGTTGATGACAACATAGTCGGCAGATTTCATTGAAGAGGCTTTTTTCATGCCTCGAGCTTGGAGGCGCGCTTCAACACGCTCAGAATCGGCGACATTTTGCTGACAGCCAAATGTGTGAATAAAATACGTATCTGTCATATGTGTCTTCATAAATAAATTTTTCTTGTCCTATCGCGACAAGCCAATTGTATCAAAGGGTGTGAGCTCAAACAAGTATACTTATGACATGTCAAACCAAAACGCACACGGATTATTCGAGGAGCCTGAGTGGTTTAACGAATTCGATGTGATTATCGGCGTCGATGAAGTGGGGAGAGGAGCGCTCGCAGGGCCATTGTATGCAAGCGCAGTTGCCCTCACAGCAGACGATTACACGGCGTGGCTGGCCAATGGCCCAGTCATCAAAGATTCCAAAAAAATGACACGTAAAGCGCGAGCTGTTGGGTGTCACTGGATGGAGGATAGAGCTCTCGTGAGTGAGACGGCGTGGGTTTCACCTCAAGATATCGATGAGTACGGCATTTCATGGGCAAACAAAGACGCTATGCAACGAGCCTTGTATGGATGTCGGGCAAAAGTATCAGCAAACCATCGGGTTAAAGTGATTTCAGATCATGTCTCTCTCATCACACAGGATGCTTTTGAGTCTTTTCCCAAGGCAGAAACGCGAAGTTTCGCTGTTGCGTGCGCATCTGTGTGGGCAAAAGAACAGCGCGATACATACATGAAAAAACATGCATTGACACATCCAGACTATGCGTGGGAATCAAATGTGGGATATGGAACACGCGCTCACTGCGAAGCTATCAGACAACATGGCCCGACAGTTGAGCACAGACGAAGCTTTATAGCAAACTATCTCGATTGAAGAGCCTTCATGATTCGACCTGAATCAGCTTGGGCAGACAATTTTTTCATAGCAAGACCAATGATCGCATTTTTGTTTGACGCATACAGATCTGCATGCTCAGCAATGAGAGCATCAAGAGCACTTGTGAGCTCTTCGTCGCTCATTTCAGCTGGGAGATATGACGCAATCACGTCTTCTTGGGCTCGATTGTGCTCGACAAGATCCATGCGTCCGCCTTTTTCAAACATTTCAGAGGAATCACGAAGTTTTTTAAGATATTTTTTCAGCACACCTACTACCTCGTCATCCGTAAGATCTGCTTTTTTCTCGATTTGAGCGTTTTGAATTTCAGATCGTAGAAGACGTAATGTTTCGACGACATCTGCCTTTTTGGCTTTGAGGCTTGCTATAAGGTCGTCTTGAATCTTTTGAGTGAGCATAGTATGATGGGTGATTGATATGAAAAAATCTGCAATTGATATTATACGTCAAATTACGCTTGAAGTCGAGGATCCGTCTATCACACATGAAATGATGATGCGCGACATCTACATGATGAAGTTCAAGATCCGCTCTCAGGTTGGAGATATTTCACAATTGGAGGCTCAGCAACAAGATTTTATTCAAGCACTGTGGAAGATTGCAAAAGCGGACGACATTATTAGTGAAGAAATTTATGATCTTGATGATGATGATCAAGACGCATTGATTCAATATTTCACGATGATGGAAAATCGTATTCACGAAGGGATGCAACGAACACTCAGCACGAAAACGAAATTGACAGGAAAGCACCTGCCGAAAAAATCGTTCCTTAAACTCGAAATCTATAAAGAATATCCCATCCTTAAACACCAACATTAATGATATGAGATACCCTCTTGTTATCGATTTCGAGACACAAAAAACCTTCCGAGAAGCCCCAGACCCAAAAGATTTACGCATATCTGTCGCAGGTGTGTATGACTACAGCACAGATACGTACTCCATTTACGAAGAGGATCAGCTCCAAGAGATGATCGCACTGTTTGAGCATGCATCCATCATTATTGGCTTCAACCACATTCACTTTGACATGCCTGTTTTGCAACCATATTATCCTGGGGATGTCATGCAGTTTAAGCTTTTTGATATCTTAGTTGATGTAAAAGATATTCTCGGACGCCGCCTACGGCTTGATGATCTGGTGCAAGCGACACTTGGAGAAGGGAAGAGTGGTCACGGTTTGCAAGCGATCACCATGTTTCGAGAAGGCCGACTGGACGAGCTCAAAAAATATTGTCTCGATGATGTTCGTTTAACAAAACAATTATTTGATTATGGTGTAGAACATGGAAAGATTTATTATCCTGATCAGTTTGGAAGTAGCGAGAAACGGGCGATTAATGTAAAATGGGAGCAGTATTTGAATTATCGACCCACACATGATAATGTGAGTCTGACGTTACCTTTCTAATCGTGTTCACACAAAAAATTCGCGCAATCATCAGAACGGGAAGACCAAACCAGTGGATTAAAAACACAATCCTCTTTACGGGTCTTTTGATTTCGGGTGATCTCCTCAACCTCGATCTGTTCATGAAGACTTTTTTTGCCTTCGTGATCTTTTGTGTTCTTTCATCAACATCATATATTTTAAATGACATTGTCGATTATCCTCTTGATCGACTTCACCCTTCCAAGAAAAAGCGACCAATTGCATCGGGCGATTTATCCCTACCTGATGCGACCTTTGCTGTTTTCATTCTCTCAACAGTATCGTTGGTGGCATCTATCTTTGTCTCAATACCGTTCTTGCTGATTGCATTTGCGTTTTTAGCATTACACGTCGGCTACACGTTTTATTTTAAGAAAAAGCCTGTCATTGACATCTTTGCCATATCGTTTTCATTTATGCTTCGAGCCTTTGCAGGTTCAGTTGCATCTGGATATCATATTCAAATATGGCTTCTGTTGACGATCTTTTTCAGCTCTCTTTTTATCGCATCAGTCAAAAGGCATGCCGAGCTTGTTAATCAAGGGACAAAGACGCGAGCATCTTTAGTTAATTATCGCGAAACATTACTTCTGTTTTTGACAAGTACGTTTGCGACAATGACAATAACCTCATACTCGTTGTATACCTTTTTGGAGACACCACCTCTGAAAACACACAAGATTTTCCAAGGGATTACATCTTTTTTCCCCTCGTTTGAAGCACGTAAATGGCTCATGTTGACGATTCCGTTGGTCGTCTACGGGATTGCTCGCTACGGACAGCTGTTGTATGAACGGGAGCAAGGAGAAGCCCCAGAGCATATTATCTTGCGTGATAGGCCATTGATTACGACGATGCTGTTGTGGGCATGTATCGTCATTGTGTTACTCTACGTTTTTTAGGCTGACCGCTGGAAGATGTTGATTTGATATACTATCCGTATGAATGCATACGTTCTCGATACGAATTTCTTTTTCAATTTGCAAATTGAATCAGGCTATGGCACCAATCCACGGCAGATTCTTGAGGCAGTAACAAATGTGTCTGAGGCTCTCCAAAAGTCCGGAAAAGGTGCTTTGTATATGCCTCCTCGGATCGTCGAAGAGATGGAAACGTTTATTTCACCCACAGAGCCCTACTATGTGCGGTTTATGGCTTCAATTCAAGTCAAATCACCGGATATCTCGCAGGTTTCATTCCCCGGAAGTGCATTTTATGAACTTATCGAAGAGATTCGACACAGATCATACCGGGGCCTTCAAATAGGGGAAGAGGAGCTGAGCAATGCGGTAAAGGAGATGAAAGGGATGGGAGAATTGTCACATATTGACTATCAAAAAGCTATAGGAAAGCATGTTACAACGCTCCGCGACCGCTATCGCAACGCCACGCGCGTGAAATTTCTTGATAGTGTGGCAGATCTCGACCTTATCATCTTGGCGAAAGAGCTTGACGCAACCGTTGTTTCAGCAGATGAAGGGGTCCTTATTTGGGCTCGAAAATTTGGCGTCAAAGAGGTTTCTCCGCATGTTTTGAAGTCTCAGCTGGAGCTTCTTCTAGCTCCTCAGGCATAAGGGATGTCAACCACTCTGCAAGTCGATCAGACGTGCTTTTTTGCGGGTTTTCAAGGTAAATAATGTGCTCAGAAAGGATATGCATGACGCGCGTATGCGTGTGTGCCGAGTCGATCACGAGATATAAAGGGAGCCCAAAAGACGTTTGAGGCAGTATAACAAGCACATCGTAATCAAATTTCTTCATAAAATAAAACGCTCCCAACTCTTCCCAGGTATAGGGCCTATTGCCCGTGTGAAGCCCGTATTTCGTGATTGCGTGTCGTGTGCTATGTGGTGGTGTAATCGTGAGCATGTACACGAGAAACAGCACAGCCCAAATAGGAACAATGAGTATAAATTCTTTAAAAAAGGCGACAAATAACGAAAGCAAGATGGCAAGAGCGAGATAAAATCTCAAAATCCCTTTCGACTTCTTTTTATATGCTCGCAAAGGAGCTGTCCATGCAAAGATTTCTTGTGGATTTTTGCTTTGTGAAGCCCCAGTATGTGCTTGGGATGCAGGGTTGATGATTGATTGGAGAGACTCTTTGAGCTGATCTGGTTCCATACGTATCAGTATACAAGAATGGACAGAAGTGATGTGTGTGACAGCTCGGGTGCTTACAATGTGAGCCTAAAAATCGAGCTTTTCTTCAAAATATGTTCACTTTTTTTTGGAAAGTAGCGGACTTTGCGCCTGCTTCTAGACACAATGAGCGTAGCAAAATGCCATGATCCCCTCTGATACATATAGAGCGGGTTGATTCCGCCTTATAGTGGTGTTAAATTGATATCTACACAATATGTATTGTATTTTTTGTAAACACGAGAATACAGATGTCGTTGAAACGCGTGCATCTGAAGACGGGACAACTATTCGTCGAAGACGTGTTTGTGAGAAATGTGCAAAGCGATTTACAACATACGAGCGGGTCGAACACATTCCGATAATTATTATCAAGAAAGATGGTCGACGAGAGCGGTTTGATCGAGATAAATTGCAACGAGGCATTATCCAATCAACAGAAAAAACGAGTGTCACGCGCGATCAAGTGGAGCAAATTGTGCAAGAAATTGAAAGCGAATTGAAGCAAACAGATTCAACAGAGATAGAAAGTAAGGTTGTTGGAGAGCTTGTGGCAAAGCATCTGAAGAAAATCGACAAAATTGCTTATATTCGATTTGCAGCTGTTTTTAAAAGATTTGTTGATGTTGAAGATTTTGAGAAGGAATTGAAAAAATTATTATAAATTTTCTATACACCTATGAACATTCTGGTAACACATCGAGATGGAACAACTGAGCGTTTCAATGCAGACCACATTAACCGGTCTATTGAAAAGGCTTGTGAGGGCTTGCCAAATAAGATAAGCAAAGTTGTTCAAATTGCGACGGAAACGCATCTCATGCTGTATGATGGGATCACGACGCAAGAGCTTGATGAAGCGACAATCAATGCTGCTATCCAGAATGTCAAAGAAGATCCAGACTACGACAAAATCGCGACCCGCTTGCTTCTGAAGACCGTCTACAAGCGCATGTTTGGCGACAAGGCTAACACTCCTGAAGAGCTTGCCCAGGCACACAAAGAGCATTTCCCCGAATACATTCAGACTGCCGTCAAGGATGGTTTTTTTGATACACGCATGACAGGAAAGTTTGATCTTGTCAAGTTGGCAGATGCGCTAGATCTGGATAGAGATGAGCTTTTTATGTACGCTGGCGTGTCAAGTTTGCTTGATCGATACTCTCTGCGAAACAAAAATCAAGAGGCTATGGAATCTCCACAGTATTTTTTTATGCGTATTGCAATGGGGCTTTCCTACAATGAAAAAAACCCAACAAAACAGGCCATTATTTTTTACAACAAAATGTCCAACCTGAAGTATATTGCGGGTGGATCAACAAACATCGGTGCAGGAACGACATCCCCCAGTTTGAGTAATTGTTTTTTGCTTGAAATCCAAGATGACATCGAACACATTGCCAAGTCTGTAGGTGACGTAATTAAGCTTTCCAAAGCCACAGGTGGTATTGGAGCATCAATTACGAAGCTTCGTGCAAGTGGTTCGCCTCTGAGTTCTAACAACACCACCTCAACAGGTCCGACGCCGTTTGCCAAAATCATTGATACTGCTATCCGAGCTATTCAGCGAGGTGGAAAGAAAAAAGGTGCGCTGTGCTTCTACATGGAAAATTGGCACGTCGACTTTCCTGACTTTATTGAATGGAAGCACAATGCGGGAGATGATTATTTGCGCATGCGAACAGCCAATACCGCCGTTTTTATTTCAGATGAATTTATGAATCGGGTTGCTCAAGGGGAAGATTGGTACATGTTTGATCCCAAAGAGACGCCTGATCTCAATGAACTTTTTGGGAAAGCATTTAGTAAGCGCTACGCCGAATATGTGAAGATGGCCCAAGATGGCAAGCTCCGCATCTACAAAAAAGTCCCTGCACAAGAGCAGTTTCGCCAGATACTTGTGTCTTTGCAGACGACATCCCATCCATGGTTGACCTGGAAAGATCCAATCAACCTGCGTGCGCTCAACAACAACACAGGCACGATCCATATGTCAAATCTCTGTACGGAAATTTGTTTGCCACAAGATCGAGAGAATATAGCTGTGTGTAATCTTTCCTCGTTGAATGTCCCAGCGCATATCGTTGATGGCAAAATGCAGTGGAACGAGCTTGAGGAATCTGTTCGCACCGCTGTGCGTCAACTGGACAATCTGATCGACATCAATGTCCTGCCGATTCCAGAAGCGACAAACTCCGATCATGCAAATCGCGCGATTGGATTAGGCGTGATGGGTCTTGCTGATGCGTTTGAAAAGCTCAAGTGCGCCTATGACAGTGAAGAAGCCTATGATTTTTCAGATAAATTGTTTGAATTTATCAGCTACATGGCTATTGATGAAAGTGCGAACCTTGCACAAGAGCGCGGAAGCTATCCAAACTACAAAGGGTCTGGCTGGTCCAAGGGGATGGTGCCTTTTGATACGATTGAGCGACTTGAAGCAGATCGCGGTCGTAAATTGACCGTGACGAAGAAAAAGTTTAATAAGCTTGACTGGGACGGTCTTCGCAAAAAGGTCAAAAAAGGGATGCGCAATGCAACACTTATGGCAGTTGCACCAAATGCGAATATCGGTTTGCTTGCAGGAACAACACCAGGAATTGATCCACGATTCGCACAGGTGTTTTCACGCCAAAAGATCTCAGGGCAGTACCTGGATATCAACCACAATCTTGTGAATGAGCTCAAAGAGCGCGGAATTTGGGATGAGGTGAAGCAAGATTTGATAGAACAACATGGTGAGCTTCATGATATTGATGGGATTCCTGAAGATATCAAGGCTCGCTACAAAGGTTCATTTAACACATCCCCGTATGCGTTTTTGGAAATTGCTGCGCGTGCGCAAAAGTGGGTTGACCAAGCTCTTAGCCGAAATATGTACTTGTCAGAGCGCGATATCGACAAAACGATGGATATCTACACCTTTGGTTGGGAAAAGGGCGTCAAGACAACATATTATTTGCACATGAAGCCACAGCATTCTGCAGAGCAGAGTACGGTGACGGTGAACAAATCGAAAAAAATTGGGAAATTGGGCTTTGGTGCTATCCCGATGAACGGGAGCGCTCCTGCTCGAGTGCCTATGCAGACTGACGATGCGCCTCGTGAGTCATCGACATTTGAGCGAGCATCGAGTATGATGTCCACACCTGCGACCACGCTTGGTGTCAACGCGATGCGTCCTGCCGTGCAAGCGATGAAGAAAGAGGATGATGCAGTTAAGGCATGTCCTATTGATCCGCAGTTGCGATTGCAGTGTGATAGTTGTCAATAATTGTTATTTATTTAAAGCATAAACATGTTAATTGGAAAAGCAGCGCCAGAAGACGTCAATCTTCACCCGATTCGTTATCAATGGGCATATGACCTGTATAGTCAGGCTGTGCGCAACACGTGGTTTCCTCACGAAATCACGCTCAAAGAAGATCTCGAAGATTGGGCCAAGATGACAGACGATGAGCGCCATGCGGTTTCCTTTGTCATGGCGTTTTTCAATCCCGCTGAGCTGATTGTCAACAAATCTATCGCCTTGGGTATCTATCCGTATCTGAAATCCCCCGAGTGCTATTTGTACCTCGCCAAGCAGATGTGGGAAGAGGCGAATCATTGTGTTGCCTTTGAATATGTTTTGGAGACGTTTCCGTTTGACCGCGAAAAGATCTACAACGTACATCTTGATACACCATCTATGCGCAACAAGGAGAAATTTATCAACAGATACCTCCAGCGCATGACAGAAGAAACACTCAACATTGCTACGCCAGATGGTAAAAAGGATTTTATTCGTAATCTTGTGGCGACGAATATCGTCATGGAAGGCACGTGGTTTTACAGTGGATTTATGGTTGCGTTGAGCTTTCGTCAGCGCAATCAGCTTCGCAATTTTGGTTCGATGATCGACTGGGTTCTTCGCGATGAGAGCCTCCATTTGCAGTTTGGTATTAATTTGCTCCTCAATATTTTGGAGGAAAATCAAGAACTTCTCGTGGAAGATTTTGCAGATGAAATTCGCAACATCATCATCGAAGGGGTTGATCTGGAAGTGGCGTACAATCAGGACCTCTTCCCACGCGGGATTTTGGGGCTTAACGCTGATTATGTCAATCAATACGTGCAATATGTCGCGGATCGTCGACTTGAAGAGCTCGGGCTACAAAAACATTATAATGCGTCAAACCCAGCCAAATGGATGACAGCCGCGACGGATGTTTTTCAGCTGGTGAATTTCTTTGAAGCTCAAAATACGAGCTACGAAGTGGATGTCCGTGCGCATACCCAGAAGTAGCCTGCTCGTATAGAGTGGAAGACGGAAGTTTGGTATAGTGAATGCATGTCAGATGCACAGGATGGCCTTCGCTATACAGATATCTCATACCTCGTCCTTGAGGCGCAAGATGCCTTTGATATGGCGTCATGGGGAATGCCTGAGCGCGACCCTGTGCCGGCTCCTCGTGAGCAACAGGACCACGTCGAGATGCATGAAGCGGTTGAGCATCAGATGCCATCTGAGGTGAGCGAGTATGTTGAAGATACGCATACGCCTATTCACGTCCCCCAAGATGTCCAAGCGCTTGGTGTGCAAGCCGTGAGTCATCCCGTCCAATATCCTGTTTATGATACGGTTAAAGTCCCTCTTGCTGATCAAAACATCATTGCTGGCAAAAAAATGCCTCTGTCATCAGCGTATCGGTGGCTTGCGGAGTGGTGTCTGTATCTCTTGAAACGAGCTCATATCCGATTGCGTGTTGCTCATGGCAAAGCAGAAAGAATCTTTGATCAACAGGCAAGCTAGTATACTGATGCAGTCGTTAGTTGGCAGGTTGGGAAGCCTTTGCAAGTGCTTCATCCAAATCTTTTTTGAATCGCTCAGCTGGTCCGCCCCCCGTTGAACGGACGATGGGCTCGCCTTTATAGAAAGCAATAAAAGTCGGGATAGAAAACACATTCAGCTTTGTTGCAAGCTCTGTGCTTGCATCAACATCGAGTTTCATAAACGTGATGTCTTTGTATGCATCGCTCTGGGAAAGTTCTTCAATAATAGGAGCTGACATACGGCATGGCCCACACCAATCTGCAAAAAAGTCGACATAAACAATCCCTTTGTTTTGAAGGACATCTGCCTCGAATGTTTCTTGTGTTGTCTTGAGTACTGCCATATGATGTGTCGCTGTATAAGCAGGAATATGGTACTGATTTTGGGGATAAAAATCAAGAGCGACTAAGAGGGACGACGAAGTATGACTAAATCATTATGTCTATCGACTTTAACAGACACAACAAATTGACAATCTGGTTCGTTGCATATAGCAAGCCCGAATCCAACATATGAAACACCACCTGAACTATGTCGTGTCGGTGCGGTCATTGATCGAAAGGCACGCCCCTCCGTACAAGGGCACACATCAAACGTCTGCCTATAAGCCCTTGGTTCAGTTCCGATAGGGAGCTCACCCGTATAGACGGTTCGGTAATGCTCAGGGATTTCGATGGGTTCGCCAATGCGTATATCTCGCCTCCCTGTCACATTATTTCTATAGTTATCTACCCACATTCTCGTATTCTATCACAGATTTTTCCGCTGTCTTGACAATACGCTTTGACGAGGTAGAATAGGGGGATGAGTAAGCACAAAAAACAATTAAAAGGCTTTCCACAATTTCACCTTCCGGGATTATTCACTGAACTAGAAATTGCTGAGGCAGATCGAGTAGCACCAGCATATCGAAAATTGGTGAGGGATCTATTGCAAGACTTTGATATGGGGCTATCAGCAGAACAAGAGGATCCCATTCGAGAAGCTCGGAATAGAGATTATGGACAATCAAAAGATACACCACGCGTATGACACAAAGATTAGAAGATAATAATGA
>CAYZCU010000025.1:0-860 GCA_964477065.1 uncultured Gammaproteobacteria bacterium | reverse complement strand
GAAAGCCCAATAATCGCCAACATTAGGCGTGGTGTGATTGGCCAGCAAGAAGAGGAGGCAATTATGGGTGGCCTTGCAGAAATGATAAGAGTTTGGATGGATGCTCATGACCGTGTTGCGACTATGCTTGAAGAAGAACGCCAAAAATTCAAGCATCCAAATTCCTAGGTTTCTAGATAACTAGATTACCAGATCTCTATCATGTACGAACCCATCCCTGCGTCAATCCAACTTGTCTTACCGGGAGATGAGTTTCTTCAAGAGCGAGTTCATAAGCTCTGTGCACAGTGTGCTCCAGATATCCTCAATCGTCAGCTCGTCGAGCTTCTCCTCGATGCTGGCTCTGTGCTGACTCAACCATCTCGTCATTCACGTCGTCGAGTCCATGATGCGCGTGTGCTGTTCGAGAAATATTTCCCTGGCTGGCGAGTATAGTTGGGGTGTTGACATGGTGGAGGTGAGGTATATAATGGGGCATGGCAAAAAAAGATACAATCCCTGATACTACATCAGAGGGCGCTGGCGATCAAGGAGAATGGGTCATTCTCTATATGGGCCCAGCAAGCGGAGCCATTGAGCCAACCTACAGAGGAATAATCGAAACATTTGATCCTCTTCGATATGATGATCCAATCGTTGAAGCGCAGAGAGTGGCATTGGTCAAACGAGCTTAGGATGGTCTTGATCGTCTCCTCGGTACTCAACCAGCCCAGCAAACACCTACCCCTGACAACCGCTAGTTGACCTTCTTCCGCTGGAGCACGATCCGACCATCCAGCGCATCGACCACCACGTGATCTCCCGACGCTATCTTTTCTTCGAGAATTTGCAGGGCAATTTCATCGATAACGAGCTCATTG
>CAYZCU010000024.1:0-15279 GCA_964477065.1 uncultured Gammaproteobacteria bacterium | reverse complement strand
ATTTCTAGATTTCTATTATCATCCTTCTTGCAAAAAATACGAAGCGGTCGTATACTAGGGGCCATATGGCACTACGACTTCGACGAAAAGAAATTGTTCCACCTAATGCTGAAGCACAACAGACCTTGATCATTACTCAGCGTGCACATGAGCATGTCAATGGTCAATTTAGCCTTAAAGGAGGATTTGATGGATACAAAGATGGCAAATCTGGTCGCCAAGCTCTTCACATTGATGGCTATGTTATCGGAGCACTCATATCTCGAGGAGGAGACTTTTCAGCGATTGGTCGCACGAATAGACATCAGCTTGCTGGTCCAACATCATCACATGAAGTCGAGGCGGGTGGAAAAGGAGCACTTATCAACCATCGAGTTCAAACTGCTCTGCAACATGCAGAACTAAGAGCTGGCTTGACTGCCTTCGGTTACCGAGATGCACAATTAGATAGGACTGTTTTTGGTTTAGAAGTTGGCCTTGTAGCAACACTTTCTCGCTCAGCAACACGTGAACAACTCACCTTGACTGGCCCAGGAACTGTTACATTAAAAAATCCTGTTTGGGAATACACCGGATCACATATTTAGGCTACTCAGCTTGCGCTTGACCAGATAGTGAAGGGAGAACACTTCCATCTACAAAATTTCTGAATCGCTTTGATGCTTCTGTCACAACACTGATTCCTGCTCCGATAAGAAGGCTTGTAGACATTGACGGCTCTAGTCCAACACTTCGACATGCTCGATTCACAGCATAACCGGCAAAAAAAATTCGTGGTCCTTCTGTAAATCCATAGACAGTAAGCTTATGTATGATGCCTGACCCTTCAGCTAGCCATCGTGGACGAAGAATATTTCGCTCATACTGTGAGACAAGCGTTAGTCCTGCACCAATGATTCCCGCCTCATATGCATGGGGAGCAAGTGGCGTTCCATAGAGTGATAATGTGGATCCTGCAAAAACACATGCGGGACTTGCAAAGCGCCCTACCCCAGCAAGGGTATCTGCCGTGTCATATAAACCGATGAGTCTATCTTGCCTAGTCATATTCATTAAAAGGGCTTATTGGCCCTGACTTAGGAGCAACATCTGCAGCAACAACACCAGCAACAACACTCTGCATAAGAGCACGTCTACCAGGTCTACGATCGCCGGCACCTGAACCTGAATCTACGATAATAAGTCGGCCCTCTCGAGCTTGGGTCAAACGGACTGCAGTTTCTGCTCCGACAGCGTCCACAAAGTTTCTATCTGCCCCAATTTCCCCCATCTGTTTACTAAATCCTTCAGGTGGGGTAAGGTTAATAATACTGACCTGACCTCGGCTGAGAATAGTCCCAAAATTTTCCTCAACTTGTTCATTAAATGCACCAGTCATTTGAGCAGAGCAAGCATGCATACCTATTTCTTGTACTTTTTCGAGATCAGCGCCTTGCAGTATTTGAAGTGCAGCTTTTGCATATCCTGCCAATACGGGGACAAAATTACGTGCATTACGTACACCAACTGATCTAATCAGTTGTGCAGGGTCTTCAGCATTTGCTCGGGCAGTCAAGATAACATTTGGCTTAAATCCAGGTACAGGAGTCCCATTGTACTTTAACATGATTTCAGCTCCCTCTTCAGCGGGATCTATAGTAATTGTATTTGTAGGAACTCGTATCACTCCTGATACAAATGGCAGATGCGGGACCATCCCTCTAATCGGTCGGACCGATCCATCAGGTAATCTTTCAAAAACATTGGTTAATCGCCCCGACAACTTGTTATGTCGTGCACCAACTTCATCTGGCCCAATGAAGGTAACAGATCGAACTGCTAGTCGCCATACCCCAAGTCCTGCAATTGCCCCTTGAATAAGTTCTTGTACCATATAGTTGTATTAATTGTAAAATGCATCATAATCTCCATAGCCTTCTGGCATAGGAAATAATATGCGAATAACGCCTCCTCCAAATGATCCTAATCTACTCATAAAACCACCAAATCCACTTCGTCGTCCCCTACCTCTATCTGGGACTTCACCTCGTCTTTGCGATTGTTGTATCCAACGTAAGGCATCCTGTACTTCAGGATTACGTAAATCAGTTGGACTTAAATCAACGCCAATGGTATTTTCGCGATGTTGTCGAACAAGCTCTCTTGCAGCTGGAGTCAAAAGTTGCCATCCTGCTATTTGACTTGCATCAGCGTGTGTAATCTCTGGAAGATTTCTATTTGCTGCTGCTGCTTGAGCTGCATGTATAATTTGAGCACGAGAGCTCAAAGGTTCATGAGCTCTTCCTCCCGTTGTAACAACCAAGTGCGCAGCAGTTTGATCATTATCACTAGCCAGCATACCTTGGGATTCCTGTCCTCGTGGACTATACTGCTGAATTGAAAATGCATCTTTGATTCTTCCCATATTATCTTATTCGTACTACTACTTGTGTAATTTTACCTTTGTCTGGATCTATAAAAAGTCTTGTTCCCTTGGGGATAACAGCTTGAATTTCAGATCCATGTGTCCCCATTCTCACTGAAACATCTGAATTTTGACCAAATAATCCTCCATTAAATCGTGCTGTTGTTTCACCACCAGTTCGATTTGAAGCAAATTCAAGAATCCCCGATTCATGAGGAGTTACCCAAAGCAATGAACCTGCACCTACAGCTGGCATTAAAGGACGTACTCTGTGAGGATATGCTCTACCATATCGAGCTGCAATTCTACCAGCTGGAGTTGAAACTGTTGTTTGGAGTTGCTGGTCAATAAAACCCAGCGATAGTTTCCCTCCTCTACTGAACAATCGAGCCATTAATCCACCTGAAACCTCTGTCGTTTTTTCAGTTGATTTCACCTCCATTGACATAATTCCCGTATTATACTATATCCTCTCAATTCTGACAATTATTGTTGTGACAGGATGAATGGATACCTCGCTAGCTCAACACTTGACAGATGTGACCTTATCGGGTATAATTATTACTATAGGTCGTGTATTTAGCGAATTGCTCGCTGACATATGCGTCTGTACGTTATGGTTGAGTCGAGTGGAGCGAGGCTCTGCGACATGCACGGAAGTCACTATAATTTTATTTCTGAACTTCTGTGCATTTTGTAGAGTCTTGAACCGAGCTTCGGGAAATCCCGAGGCCAAGACTCAGAAAGGAGGGCGCATCATGGGCACAAGCCCGATGCACCTGGCACTGATCCTGGTGCTCGGTGCCGTCTTGCTCTTTGCATGACGGCACCGAGCCCCCCCGCCTGCGTTAATATAATGCTGGCGGGGGGAACTTTTTTTTAACAAAAAATCTATCTAAAATTATGGGAATCAAATACGAAGAAACCTGTCAACAAAATCAAAAACTATGCAGTGATCGACGAATACCATGCTATCTTACTGCTTCAAGTGAGACTCAGATCAATGAAGAAGCCTCTCGAGCAAGCGGTATGTCAGGTGAACAGGCCGAAAGGTTTCGTCAACGATGTATCAGTGCCTGTCCTCGTAGCCAGACGAATCGCTAGCCCAGCTCATCGCTCTTATTCACATCATAGAACCTCACGCGATCACCGCGGAACATGAGGTCAATATCTCCTGTCGCACCATTTCGATGCTTTGCAATAGCGAGTTTGATGATCCGCTTCGTGGAATCCATCAGCTCCTCATTGCCGTCATCTTCAGAGTAAAGGAACATGACAACGTCCGCATCCTGCTCGATAGATCCACTTTCACGTAAATCTGCCAGCACGGGCTTCTTGCTCCCACCGCGATGCTCGATAGATCGATTGAGCTGAGACAGCGCGAGCACAGGGATTTGGAGCTCACGGGCAAGGTTTTTGAGGTTTTGGGAAATGTAGCCGACTTCCTGCACGCGACTTTCAAACCGCTTGCCAGGTACCGCAAGCTGGAGATAATCCACCACAATCATGCGCAGATCCTTTTCGATTTTCATCTTGCGCGCCTTTGTACGCATCTCAAGAATTGATGCGCCGGGGGTGTCGTCGATGTAGATTGGGGCTTCAGCAAGCTCCCCCATTGCTTCTGTGAGACGGGAGTAGTCATTGTCTGTCAGACGGCCTGTTTTGAGGCTCCAGGCATCGATGTCGGCCTGTCCAACAAGCAGACGGTCGACAAGTTCTTCTTTACTCATTTCCAGTGAAAAGAAGCCAATTGCCATTTTTTCCTTCAAAGCGATATGCATCGCGATGTTCAGCGCAAATGTCGTTTTACCCACACCTGGACGAGCGGCAAGAATAATAAGGTTGGAGTCTTGAAAGCCTGCCAATTTGCGGTCAAGTGAAGCAAAACCTGTTGGGACACCTCGAACCTCCCCACCTGATTTGATCAATCGCTCAAGCCGATCGAAACTTGTGGCAAGAATATCGCGCAAGGCGACAAAATCTCGATGCAAAAAGGCTTGGGAAAGAGAAAAGATCTCTGCTTCAGCACCATCGAGCAATTCTTGCACGGTCCCCTGCTCATCAAAAGATTTTTCCACAAGTCGCGAGCCCATCGTAATAAGCGTGCGCTTGATATAGGTGTTCTTGACAATCTCAGCATAGTGTTTGACATATGCGGATGTTGGGACAGAATCGATCAACTCCGTCAAATATTTTTGATCAGCAACGCGAGAAATGTTTCCATCAGCTTTGAGTTGTGAACCAACGGTGACAATATCGATGGGCTGATTTTTTTCAAAAAGACCTAAAACAGCCTCAAAAATGACCCGATGCTCATCAAAATAGAAATGCTTCGGTTGAAGAAGCTCCGCAACATCAGTGATAGAGCTATTATCAATAAGAATGCCTCCAAGGACTGCCTTTTCGGCCATAGCATCATGTGGTGGGATTTTTCCAGCTGTCATTTGTGTTTGGGGTTACTTTTCCATGACGACGATACGCATATCTTCTTCGCCAAAGTCAGTTGCCTTCACAGAGAGTTTTTTCACAGGCTGGATGTCTGTGACGCCAATTTTTTGCAGGAATTCATCAACAGTGGCCATTGATGCATAGTCGGAGATTTTTGTTGTCAGAGCTGGGTCGCGGTAGTGCATTGGGATGACGATAGAAGGCTCCAAACGCTCGACCACCTGCCGAGCTTCGTCAGCATTGATCGTATAGACGCCACCAACAGGCACAAGTAAGATATCAGCACCATTGATCTCCTGAATGAGCTCACTTGTCAAGGCATGACCGAGATCTCCACAATGCAAGATAGCGACACCGTCAATTTCAAATTTGAAAATAATGTTTTTACCACGCTCTTCCCCATTGTTTTTGTCATGAAATGTTTCAAAGCCGTACACGCGCACCCCATTTTTTTCATATTCACCGGGGAGGTCAAAAATCAGCGGATCACCCGAGATGTTAGCAACGGCATTATGATCGTCATGCTGGTGGGAAACCGTCACGATGTCAGCCTCAGTTTTTGGAAATGGAATGCCTAAAAGTGTTGCATTGAAAGGATCAACAACGACGCGGGCTTTTGAGCCTTTGAATGCGAAGGATGAGTGGCCGAGATAGGTGATATCCATGTGGGGTATAGATTAGCAAACTGGGGTTGGCAAGTCAAGCGGTCGGGAGATGGAGATCCGGTAGCATGACAAGAGAGTGTAAACCCGTATCCGTCTACCAAAACGTACAATACTGTATTCCGCGTGCTTGGCCATCAGGGGAACAGCGAAAAGAAGGTTTCTTCGATGTTGGTGCGACACCGGGAGTACAACATTTGTGAGACAATCCGCAGGTGACGCCTGTTTGACGCTCCAGGGGACATGCAGTGTTGCAGACGACATTATAACCTTGGGACTTCATCTGTTGGCAAATATCATCCTCGACAAGCCCTTCAAAATACCAAGCATTAGGCGATTTGCATCGCTCGCTCGCATCGATTGATACGGTATGATAGTACATCGCACGCTGATCCTTGGGGGTAAGGGTTAACATAAGAAGCTTGAGCGGTCCAAGATCTTCATATAACTCCCCAACATTTGCCATGCTCACCGTATTCTCCTCATGGGACGAACTCGCATAGATAGTGAATCGAGTCGCTATGACAAGATATAGTGCTAAGAAAACGATGACAACTCCATATATTTTGTGTGACATATGCTTATATTCCTTCCTCAGCGAGGCGGGATTTAATTGATGAAAGTGGATCCGGCGCATCCGTAGACTTCGTTTCAACCGGCTCGCTTGTCTGCGCTGGCTCGCTCACTTCCCCCCGCTCACTCGCCTCCACTGGCTTCGCGTCCTCTGGCACTGGCATATCAAGCGTCAGCGCTTGCCCGCCCGCCTCACCATTTCCGCCCATCTGCATCGCCTTTTCCTCTTCGTGTGGCTTTTCAACCTCCACAAGTGTCTCTTCGTCCTCAGTTTTGATCTTTTCGCGAAGCTCCTTTTCCTTTTCCAGAGATCGTGCAGTTTCCTTGGCTGCTTGAATCTTAGCTTTCAAGTATACAAGCAATTCTTCACCTGACAAGTTGTTAACCATGAATATTGGCAATATGTATCCGACTTCTGCAAGGCCCTGCTCTTGCATCGTCTTGTTAGACGACATGAGCTTATTCAAAATATTGCTGATGCGAATGGTATCCTGCGCCACCCAATCTTCACGTGAGCGAACATTTTCAGTTTCTGGAATTTCACCGCTTTCGTAGTGCTCAATCCACATGCTCTTGACCTCTTCATAATCTTCAATAGACACTTTCTTCGTCTGTGGCACGTAGTCTTCAATATCTTTTTCAGCCGTGCTGAGTGCTTTGAGCTGTTCTTGAGAGACATCTTTGACGGTTGCAATATCTGTATGCTCAGTCTGAGCAACTTTCTCAACAACTGCTGGCTGTTTTGCCATGATAACTGATGTTGACTCCAAGACTTTGCGGACAGAGGCCTCGGGGGCTTTGACACGCTCTGCAGTGCGGACGATCAATTCGCGAGATGAAAGCTGGGACGTATCTGCCTCGCTGAGCTCTTTGAAAATCTGGACAATGACAGGTTCAGACATCTTCGCCTCTTGAGAAATTGCCTGGCGGGCCTGTGAATCAAGTGCAACATGCATAAAGAAATTGCGCAAGATGGCATGCGTGGCTTGAGTGACGCCTGAGGCTCCACGAAGCTCTGCTTGCACGGCATCAGCGACGACGTGTACATCAACATTTTCCTGGCGAGCAACGATTTCGACCAGATCTGGGCGATCACGCAGGAGTCGTGCTGTTTCTGCAATCACCTGCTTCACGCGCGCCTCTTCCAACCCGACCTCTTGTGCGGTTCGACTGACGGCATCATCAGTGGATGTATCCAACGACGTCAAGCGAGACATCGTTTGGAGCACATGTGCTGTCTGGACAGCTGGAATGCCCGTTTTTTCACTGACTTGCTGAGCAAAGAGCTGATTCGCTGATACGTTAGAGAGTGCGCTATGGACAACTGTGTTGATCTTTGAAGCTGGCAAGACGACTTTGACCTGCGATGAGCTTGCAACGGTTGTTGGGACAGCGATGCGTGGCATAGATGCGATGATCTGTTCGCGTGCAACACGCTCGTGGACAGATGTTTTGGCTGTCACTGCAACCACACGCTGTGCAACCTTGTCCCCTTGTGAGGCACGTGTTTGGACCTCATTTCTGATATTCATGAGGCGTTGACGCTCCGTTGGCGTCTCGGCTTTGAATGGATTTTGGATCTGATTCAAGCTCTCCGTGACCTTCACGCGACTTTCCTTATTCGTTTCCATTCTGGCCACATCACGCAGGCTGTGTGCTTCCATACTGATTGCCTGGACAATCTGTTGCGTTTGGGCTTGCTTGATATCGCGCATTGTCTCAAGTTTGACCGTCACTTCCACAGGTGTTTTGATATTTTGGCTAACATCCAAGGCTGTTCGTCCTGTCCCTGTCGGTGTTGGCGTCGGACCTGGAGGGGTCGGATTCGGACCGCGCATCGTGTCGTACATTGCCATGAGAACATTTTTCATAGCATAAATACCATCACAGCAGTAATCACGGAAGATGCGCAACAAAAACCACGGCAAAATAATCACCGTCCACAGCATCATCAATCCGATGATGTATTCAACAAACGTATCCACATAATTTGACGTGTTAAAGATGCCAAGTTTTTGCGCAGGGCCTCCGTACAAGATATTTATAGATGTCGGATAGACCACTTCTCCCATTCGATGCACACGTGAAAAGTCAAACACGTACGGAATATGCACAGGAGCACTATTCCATATATTTGCAAGCCCACCAAGGAAAAGAGCCATCAATGGCCCATAAAAGACCCATTGGAAAAAGACACCGACCCACATCCAACCGACATTGCGGATAAAGACAAATGGTGCCAATAGAGCCAAAAATGGCGCAAGCATAATCAAAAACCACAGCACAATTTTGCGAAGCAGAAGCATTCCTCCAAGGAAATAGTACGTCATGTTTGTAAATCTGACCATAGCTTTGGATGTCGTGACCATTTCTTGATTGCCGATGTTCCAATTGGTACAGCCAACAAATTCACGATAGGCTTGCTCACTATTTTTAAGACTTTCAGCGACATTTTTTGCAGCGCCCGCCTTTTCCAAAAAGAAAATATTAAACAAATCACGCACGCCCAAGGTACGTATAAAAAATTCCATCAATACATCAGACAGTTGGATAATAATCAGGACAATTCGAGCTGAAAAAACGATAAATAACAGAAGCATCGCTATGCGAATAATCAAGGGTGTAATCTCGATGTTCATGTTGAAGCTAGAGCCCATGACCCCGATACCACGCTGGCCAACCACAATCCCGATTCCCATAATGATGACAACAATCAAGATGAGAAACAGCGCGACATTTTGGGACAATTTCCACACATCCAAAATCACGGGATGATCGTCGATAGACTGTCGCGTCAGCGCCCAGAGAAGAAATTGGCGCGATCGCTCCCCACCTTTGCCCAAGGACGTCACTGTGGGATCTTCGACCCAAAAGTTGAGGTTTGGATGAGCGACCCACTCCGCATATGATTTGGCACAGGGATATGGCAGATTTGTATCTTTGGCTAATGGATCAGCGGTGCGAAGATCAGGACAGTAGCTTCCCGACCGCTTCGCCGGATCGACTGCACCTTGTCCACTCGTACAAGCGGGAGGTTCAAAAACGGTTGATCCACTCGTCCCTGGGACTGTATCTCCAGGCTTGGGAAAGTACTGAGCGTTGGCACTTTGAGGCACTGCAAAAGCCTGCATGATACATACAAGCAGATAAACTGCCAGCGACAGCTTGAGGAGACGGATTTTCATATGCTTCATTTATCATAGTGAAATTCACATACAGAATCAACGTGCAAAACGAGTTTTTTTACGTGCGGTTATTTGGTATACTAGCTCTCTATGAAGCCTCAAATTGATTACGCGCCTGATGACTCAGATGCCCCTGCACAAGCACTTAACGCCAAAGCGCTTCGCGACCTTCCCGAGGATGCACCTCTTCCCCTGCTCCCCCGTCGCCCCCTGTATATCATTCTTGATAATGTCTATGACACATATAATATAGGTGGCATTTTCCGCCTGTCAGACGCTCTTGCCGTTTCAAAGCTTTATCTGTGCGGTTCATCTGAGACACCTCCCAACTCGCGTATCAAGAAAGCATCCATTGGCACGTACAAAGTCGTCCCGTGGGAGTACCATGCAACCACAGTTGAGGCTCTTGAGGCACTGCGTCGAGATGTCCCTGATGTGAAAATTATCGCAGTGGAACAATCTCAAACGTCAGTAGCATATATGGATTATCAGTACACCGCACCACTGGCACTTGTGCTCGGCAATGAAACGTATGGTGTCAGCCCCGAAGTCCTTGATGCGTGTGATGCTGTCGTGGATATTCCTATGGCTGGCTACAATGTTTCACTCAATGTCATCGTGTCTGGTGCAATTGTTGCGTATCATGCACAGGCACAGCTTGACTTTACTGCATAAAATCGCCTACCATAAGGTATGGATACTGAGCAATCACGCCTCCGATCGTTGCTGAATAATAGATACATTGCCCTGGGCATCGTCGTCATGTGTGCGTTTGTTGTAGCACTTGCTGTCGCGCTCTTTAATCGTGGGACCGTGCCAGGTAGACAAGCAACGTCCTTGACACAATCCAGCACATCTACCAGTCCACAATCTGGCTCGGCAGGTACAGACAACCAATCTACATCGTCATCTGAGCCATCATCTTTTTTTGAAAAGGTTACCCGCGTTTTTCAGAAAAGTGGCCCTGCATCATCAACCCAATCATCAGCTCAAGGCTCTGGAACAACCTCACACACATCTGGTTCGCGAGGAACGTCAGCATCCGGAACTGGTGGCACAGCGCCAGACAATGCAGATCAACCCTACATTCCAGAGCTTCGTGAAGCCCAAAAGCTTCCAGATATTTCAATTCAAAAATATGTTTTGACAACTGAGTTGCCCGCAAAACCAGTCTCCCCTCGTATCTATCAACTCAAAACCTCTTACACTGATAAAGATATCGCAAATCGCGCTCGATCACTTGGGTTTGAAAAGATTGATGCAGTCGAAAAAGGAAGTTTTATCCAAAAGGTATATGATTTGAAAAATAGCCAATACCTCGGATTTGACACCCGATCTGGTCATTTTACCTTTTACTCTGAGCCGGGAGTGCCTATCCCCAACCCCACCGCATCTGCGACATCGACCGCCTTGCAGGTTTTGCGCAATGCTGGCCTTGCAGACACGTACCTCATTGCCTCTGCGACGTATCAGCGCAAGGATGACACGACGGGCTCGACGTTTGTTGAGTTTCATCGAGACTGGAAAGCGGTCGGCGGACCGATAATCAATCCTCTGGGCCTTCTGAACCTGACTCAGAAAGACCGCATAGATGGTGTGACACTTGGCTGGCAATCCCCTTTTGCCATCCCCGATGCGCTGATCGTCAATGCATCTGATGGTTATAATGAAATGCTTCGCCCCGACAGCTTCAACACTATCACCGTCAAACTTAATCTCAAAAATCGTCGCGTCTACGAAATAGCCTCAACAATGCCTGAAATTATCTCGTCTGAAACACTTCCTGAGGTGTCACTTATTACGCCTATTGAAGCATTCACTGCCTACACGAAGGGTCAAACCTCCATCGGATTTACCGGGCCGTCGGGAGATGGAAATATTATCTTGCCAGATGTTTATAGTAATGGCATGGCTTTTTCAAAGTCTGTGGATGTCACTGACTTTGAGGTGATTTACCCTGACTCATCAGAGCTAGGCATGGGCCAATGGTGGTGTCCAGCATATGCACTACGAAGCTTTGGAAAAGTCCAAACAGGCTTTGAAGTCCAGTATGCACATGTCGTCCCCGCCTCACGAGACCCTCGATGTTTGACCCCTTCCACCGCATCTCTGGCGCACACACTCGGCGTATCAGCTTCTCGCACGTTGGCGCAAGCCCCCATTCCCTCCGTCGTCCCTACTATTATCACGGGCGACGAAGATCCTTCATCCCTCAAGTACGGCACAATCGTTTTCAAAGTAGAGGCTGTCCCCGGTAATCCTTCAAATGACTGCCCTACTGACTTTAATCACAGCTATATACTTGCTGAAACATCTGATTATGTTGATTATGTCGCCTGGATTGACCGCAGTATTTCCTATCAAAATGGCTCAAAGCGTCGCCCCCTCGCCTCTCGTCGCATCGAAGGCCCTGACAGAACCTGGTACTACGTCCGCAAGCTCAAAGCCGGCTCTCAAGCTCAGCTGTCCTCTCTAAGTCCAAGCTACTCCGAAGGTGAGCTCCTCGATTTCCGTATGCGCGCATACAATGCCTCCTCACAAGGCGAAGCAGGCGTTGCGCCCCTTGATCCCCAGTTTGCCAATCTCGACACCGTCTACTGCCAGTTCATCATGACGGGATCACCTTGGATTTACGCCTATGCACCCACGCCAACGGCACTTTCGATCGTCCCCCAGCCTCTCGGTGGTGTCGCCTACGCCCAGCCTGCGCAGGTGCACGGCGGCTGGGATGTTGTGACCACCTCGTCGGGGGCAGTGCGGTTGGCAGATGGCCTCACGAAGCCGGCACTGCATTGGGAATACACTGCGGAGCCGATACAACAAGCTCTTCGCACATATCGATCGTTACACACTGACGATGGGACTCGTGGCTATGTCGTTCCCACTGAACAGCTAAGCTCACGTATTGATACGTTAGCTCGTCAGATGGGCCTCACAGATATCGAGCGTAGCAACCTCCTTGCCGAGCTCAATCGCCCATCCGTCATATCAAAGAAACCCTACGTCAAAATCACATTTGCGTCGGATGAATTTCTCACATCAGCACTTCCTCTCTATCTCCATCCATCACCGACATCGTTACATCGTATATATTTCATTCTTGAAGATGTTGATGCCCCAGCATCCCTCGTGCCTCCGAGTATCCCGCAGGTCACACGCACGGGTTTGACCGTCCTTGAAACAGGAATCATTCATCTCTAGAGCCTCATAGAGACAATGGATCTATAGTATTTTGCACTTGACTTTCATACGTGAAAAACGTAACGTGTATATACTATGTACGCATCAAAAAAAACACTCACCTTTGCATTTTTAGCCTCATTTTTTTGCGTTTTTTTGCTGGCAGGCGCGTCACATGTGCATGCGCAAACTGAAACACCAGCATGTCCACAAGTGGCTTGGTCATGTGCTGAAGTGACTGATCTTGATGAAGGTAAAAACGGCGTCGCCCACCGCCAGCGACTTGTCCAGTCTGGTCTTCCGGGCATTGATCCAGATGGCACTCCGACTCAATTTGTGATCGCCTGTGGTATGAACACGGATAAAGGATTCCTCGGTTCAACTGGCAATCGAGCACTCGACAAAGAGTTTTGTCTCAGCTCAGGCGAATTTGATTCGTTGACCTACCTGCAGACAAAGTATGGGTATCATCTCAAGTTTGATGGTTTTTCAAATCCATTTACCGCTCAAGATGGCTCAATTGATAAGATCGCCATTCCTGCTAATGAAGGCGACCCAACGCTCCACATGTGTGTCATTGGTTGGAAGCTTCCTGTCACGACAACGGGCAGTAAGCCTGATTCATCTGGCACAAATGAGGAATCCGGCAAGACCGCAGGTCTGGAATATACAACGTTTACCTTCCCTATCGGCGCCGCTGAATGTAAAACCGTCTATGCTGACCCATTCGGCCGAGTTTACAATGCGTCTTTGAAACCAATCCCCGGTGTGGATGTCAGTATCTATGATTTTGATAGTCGTAAACTCATGAGTATTTTCGGTCTAGCAAATCCAGTCCGCACAACAACAAGTGGTATTTTTAATTTTAATCTTCCTCCAGGAAAGTCCTACCTTGAAACAAGTACGCCCAACCTCAGTGAAGTGCATCCTAACTACGGACTTGCCTACACTCAGCCATACAAAAATGGAGATATGATTGTTGAGACGCTTGGCAATGCAGAACAGCGTGACATCGCCGTATCCGGTGGTGGCACACCAAAGCTTGAGCTGACTGGCTACTCATATCTTCGCACAGGTGGATCTCTTCTCGTGCAGGGCTCTGCAACGTGGCCATTGACACTTGTTGACCTGATGCAAGGCAACACCTCTATCGCGCAAATGCAAGCCGATAAGTTTGGTAACTTCACCTTTGCGCTTGATCCAGGCAAGATTGATCCAACAAAACAAGTGACGATCAAGCTGACTGAGGTTGATCTGACGGTTAATCCCCGACTCCCAGCACCATCACCTGCTACAGACTCAGTCACCGTCGATCCTATTCCATCATATCTTGAAGGGTATGCCTACAATGCCAATGGTGTCAAAGTGCCTTTTGCAAAGGTCCGTATACGTCTTCAGCTGACAGATGCTGTGTACTATGAAACGTATGCTGATAAGGACGCCTTTTACTCTGTCTCGCCACGTAATCTCCCTATCTTTCCTTTCTATATTGAAGTTGTTCCTTCTAACCAAATTCCCGTCATCACTACCACAACTGGCGGAATGGGAGGAAGTACAGGCTCACTTCCGGGAACTGGATCAGGGACATCTGGCTCAGGCACGGGCGCACTTCCAGGGACAGGGACATCCGGCACTGCCAGCAACGCATCCCGTATCACGATCCCCGTCTATTCCCAGCAAAACAAAGAATATCATGACACACAAGTCATTGACATCATGAGCGGGACGAAAAATGGCACGAAAGTCGATCCAGTCGCTGTCGGTGACACCTCTACCGCTGTCTTTGGCAACAGCAAAACTGGCCAACAGGGAACTGCGACAACTGCTCAAGATGAGTTTGATGGGACGCGCACACAGCGATTTGTGAAGGCCATGATCTTTGTCGTCCTGCTCGTCTTCATCGGAACAGTTTCTGTGATCCTGATCCGCAAGCGCGACCCTATCCAGTCCTAATTCTTGCTATCGGATATGCTTATTGAGGTTTGCAGATGGCTTCTTCGATGTGCTTCTGTTGAGCAACAGGCAGGCTTTCGATTTTATCAATGATGGGCTTGATC
Source organism: uncultured Gammaproteobacteria bacterium (assembly GCA_964477065.1). Taxonomy (GTDB): domain Bacteria; phylum Patescibacteriota; class Microgenomatia; order UBA1406; family HO2-37-13b; genus 2-02-FULL-43-11-A. The sequence goes on along the minus strand of CAYZCU010000024.1, from coordinate 770 downwards.
GTCGTTGTATACAGCACGGAGTCGATCTTGTCAGATAGATTGGCTTTTGTGTCCCCGATCACCTTGTCTGACTGTGTTGAAACGGTGTTGATGAGCTCACCAGATTGCTTGATGACAGACTCAAGTGATGTTTTCTCTCGTTGTGAGGCCTCACTGAGCACTTCCTCTTCCTCTGGCTGGCTACTCTCCTGCTTGGGCTTGGAAGGCTGTGAATCCGCTCGAAGAAACATGGCAAGATTCCCGAGGGCAATCAACACGGCGAGCGCACTCGCGAACATGAGTTTTTGCTTGACGTTTTTGCGCTTTTCAAGCTGAATTTTCTCTGTTGGGTCAATCTTTTTTGCAGGCATATCTATAGTATAATATACCATCGGTGTCGGGATTGCACGCGCGATCCTGCACCTGTATCGTCGCCCGAATGGCTCAGTGGCAGAGCACTTTCTTGGTAAGAAAGCGGTCGTGGGTTCGATTCCCACTTCGGGCTCTCCAGCCCTTATTTTTGTTGTGGTGAGGGATGCGTCGTGCTCACCACTGGAGGGGTCAGCGATAGCCTTTGCTATCATCCCACCCCCACATCTGGATGATTCCATTACAGGCCAAAAGGCCTGCAAGTAGAAAGAATCCAAATACGATCATAAAGAAGTCTCCGATCCTCTTCATGGTTCCTCCGGGGCCTTGCCCCAACACAGCACGAATTGTGCTGTCGAATACAGAGCCCCAACCTGCAGTTGAGACACCCTATTCGACAGCACACGCATCCCTCAAATTGT
>CAYZCU010000023.1:0-16044 GCA_964477065.1 uncultured Gammaproteobacteria bacterium | reverse complement strand
GTGATCTAGTGATCTAGTGATCTAGTGATCTAGTGATCTAGTGATCTAGTGATCTAGTGATCTGAAAAATTGTAGCCTCTAGATTCCTAGGTTACCAGATCACTAGGTTTTTAGGTCTCCTTCCAATTTTGAGGCTATTTCATAATAATTTCATATCTTGAGCGTATAGTCTATACATGCAAGAATTAGCTGTATACAAGCAATCAATTTTATTTGTCAAAAAGACAACTATTTTTCTAAGTCAACATCGAATGCCGTACATACAAATACTTTCTGATCAACTCATGAGAGCCGTACTTTCAATCCCATTGAATATCTCAGAGGGGTACGGACTATCAATTAATATGTGGAAAAAACATCTCCGAATTGCATCTGGCTCCACGAATGAAGTACATACAATCTATGAAGTCATTCAGCAGACATTTGATATTGATACTTCAGAATTCCGCGCGGAATGTCTCTATATTGGCAAAAGGCTTACCTTATTGAGAAAAAAAACAGTAAAAAGTAACTTGTGAGAGCTTGAATATTAACCTCCCAGAAGACTAGATTCCTAGGGTACTAGGTTACCAGATCACTAGATTACTAGGTTACTACTTAGTGTATCCCTCCAAGCTCATCGGACATATCCTGCATATCCATTGAAGCGACCATTTCCTCTGGCGTCTGCGTCGCGTGTGCTCCTGACTGTGGGCGCGTGAGGATCTCACGGGGCTTTGAGCCATCTGCAGGGCCTACATAGCCAGCCTCCTCAAGCTGATCGAGAATTCGAGCAGCTCGTGCATAGCCGACTTTGAGGCGACGCTGAATCAGGGATGCAGATGCCTTCCCATCTTGATAGATGAGTTCAAGCGCCTGTGCAAACATTGAGTCTGATGGTTCGCCACCGGCCATCTTCATGCTACCACCTGTGCCTGTTGTGACAGCTTGCTCTGTAACTTCCTCTGTGTAGTGGACCTCAGGAACGCGCTGTTTGAGGAAGCTCACAACACTGGCAACATCTTTCTCCGTCAAATAAGGACCTTGGATACGGCGTGGTTTGGCCTGATCTGCCGGAAGATAGAGCATGTCACCCTTTCCGACGAGCTTTTCAGCTCCAGGCATATCCAAAACGACACGAGAATCGATCAAACTGGGGACATTAAAGGCGATACGAGACGGAATGTTTGCTTTCATCAAACCCGTGATGACATTCACAGACGGCCTCTGAGTAGCCAAAACCAGATGAATACCTGTTGCACGTGCCATCTGTGCAATACGAGTAATATACTCCTCTGCTTCACGGGCAGCGACCATCATCAGATCTGCAAGTTCATCCACGATAAAGACGATAAATGGCATTTTCTCAACTCCCTCTTTGGCATTGTAGCTTTCCAGATTACGTGCGCCAACTGTTGCAAATTGTTTATAGCGGTTGTTCATTTCTCCAACCGTCCATTTCAAAGCAGCGATAATTTTTTCTGGTTCGACGATAACCTCCGTCAAAAGATGAGGGATACCATTGTATGAGGTAAATTCAACACGCTTTGGATCAACGAGAATGAGTCGTAGATCTTCAGGAGTGGTTCGGAACATGAAGTTGACGAGCCAAGCATTGAGCAGAATAGATTTACCAGAACCAGTCGTACCAGCAACAAGCACATGAGGCATCTTCCCAAGGTTCGTAAAGACAGGCTTACCAGATACGTCCAACCCTAGCGGGACGGACAATGGATGATGATCTTCAACAGCACCTGGATCAAGCATCATGCGCTTGAGCGCAACAATCTCAGATCGGCGGTTTGGAATCTCAATTCCGACAAGTGATCTCCCTGGAATTGGCGCTTCTATACGAACCAACCCATTAGGTGCAGCGAGAGCAAGTGCCAAATCCCCTCCTAAACTCGTGATTTTGGAGAGCTTTGTTCCCATGACAATCTCAATTGCATATTGCGTGACGGTTGGACCTTGATTAATTTCAGATACACGAGCTTTAATCCCGAAACTATCAAGCGTTTTTTCAATGATGTCAGAATTTGCCGCGACATCACCAACATCTGCCTTCTGCTCTTCAATCGTTTCAAGCAGTGACAGTGGGGGAAATGCCCAGTCCTTCGCAGATTGGCCGATCAATGGGCGGATATTTATGTCACCATCTTTTGGTAATGGAGCACGCACTGGAGTGTTGACAACGGGTGCACTTTGATCAGCTGACGGCACGGCTCGTTGCGTCATAAATTCGCCTTTTGTAGGTGATTTTGACGGATCAGCAGATTGAACCTGTTTAGCTCCAGATGATAGCGTATTTTTCAAAAACACAAATGCCATCTTACCTGCTTCAATAACCATGAGTATAAAAACATCAAGAGAGGTATTAAAAAACAAGACAATACCAACAACAAACGTGATAAGAAGGATAAAAAACGCGCCGAGGGATGAAAAATCTGAGATGAGATTAAAGGAGATAAGCCGACCAATATTCCCCGTTTTAATCGATCCTATCAAAGCTACTGAGATGAGAAACAGTCCAACCGTGACATGTGGTTTGATCATCTTCAATTTTTTTGATTGAAAAAAATGAGATGAGGTAAGAAGAACAAGCGTCGGAACAAGAATAGCTAGGACACCAAACTGACGAGTCAAAAATTCATGAACGTAAATAAGGACTGTTCCAGCTTGAAAAAACGATACATAGCCAAGCATGGCTACTAAAAATATTGCAAGGCCGATCAACTGAAAGAATGAATCTTTCTTGATCTTCACCTTGTTAAAAAAAGGGAGTTTCACCGTGAGGTGTGTCTTCTGTCGTGGCATATGTCCACTTATTGTAGAGCAATGCCACAACAAAAGTCAATTTCGTTTAGCTCACTTCCCGCCCAGCGAGAGGAAAAAGCTAGCGACCGTGACGATCTCGATCAAATCGTCGAGGTGCAGGTCGGCGGTTGTCATCTCGACCTCCGCGATACCCACCATCATCAGATCGAGCTGGTCGTGGTGCAAATTCGATACCATTGATACCGAGGTTCACGCGTCCACGATCATCAAGCTCAAGGACTTTGACCTCAAGTTGCTGACCTTCGGACACGATGTCGCTTGGATCTTTGACAAATTCATTTGACATCTTTGAGACATGAACCAAACCTTCGCGACCTGGTAAGAACTCTACCATTGCCCCAATTGGCAGAAGTCGAGTAACTGGACCAGTAAAGACATCCCCGACATTCACTTCGCGGTAAATGTTTTGGATCGTATCAATAGCGCGTTGGACATTAGCCATGTCAACACCAGCGACGCTGACCGTACCATCATCTTCGATGTTAATATCAGTCTGCGTGTCAGCAATGATTTTCTTAATGTTTTTACCCCCTGGACCAATGATTTCACCGATCTTATCCTGTGGAGCAGTGATTTCAACAACCTTTGGCGCATACTGTGATACAGCAGGTCGTGGTTGTGCGATTGCACTGTTCATCACATCAAGCACCTGCATACGAGCAGTATGTGCGCGAGCAAAGGTCTCTTGGATCATTTTCTGCGTCAGTCCATCGTTCTTAACATCCAGCTGTATAGCGGTGATACCATCTTTGGTACCGGCAATCTTGAAGTCCATATAGCCTCCAAAATCTTCGATGCCTGCGATATCTGTTAACAGAACGTATTCGTCATCAGATTTGTATATCAAGCCAATTGATATACCTCCAACGGCAGCCTTGAGGGGGACACCAGCTGTCATAAGTGACAGGGATGATCCACACGTGGATGCCATTGATGTTGATCCATTTGAAGAAAGAACTTCAGACACAACGTGAATCGTGTATGGGAACTCTTCAGGAGTTGGCAGGACAGGCTCAAGCGCCTTTTCGGCGAGTGCGCCATGACCGATTTCTCGGCGTCCTGGTGCTCCTACTCTCCCTGGCTCACCATATGAATATGGTGGGGAGCAGTAATGATGAATGTATCTCTTTGCTTCTTCGCCTTCAACGCTCTCAATAAGTTGTGAGAGAGACATTGATCCAAGTGTCGTAATAGACATAACTTGCGTGGAGCCTCTTTGGAACACTGCTGATCCGTGTGTACGTGGCAAGATGTCGATCTCAGCGGTGAGTTGACGAATTTCGTCAAGCTTACGGCCATCTGATCGCTTACCATGTTGCAGAATATCAGCTCGAAGTTGATCGAGCATCGCATATTCGAGCGCGTCAGCAATTGTTCTTTTATCAAGCTCAGGGTTCGCTGAGTTTAACTCAACGACGAGCGCATCAAAAGATGACTGATAGTCATCATCATTCGCAGATTTCTTCGAAAGCAGGACTGCGACCTGAGTTGCATAGTTTGATTTGAGAATTCCCATGACTGTCTCATAGACAGCATCAGGCTTCACCTCATCCTTGGGCACGCCAATATCATTGCGCATATTATCAATAAACTGCGCAATTTGAACATTGACCTCGTGGGCTTTTTCAATCCCCGTGAGGACGATTTCATCAGATAATTGATTTGCCTGAGTTTCAATCATGACCACCTTTTTGGGCGTCGATGCGACAACGAGTTCGAGCAGTGATGTCTTTTGAACATCCTCTGTCGGGTTAATCACAAATGACGGATGATCCCCAGCAACATATCCCACACGAATCATACTAATAGGACCGTTCCACGGTATCTGAGACAGATGCAATCCTGCTGATGCAGTAATTGCCCCAAGCATGTCTGGTGAGTATTCAGAGTCAACTGAGAGTACCGTACAAATGACTTGTACTTCTTTTTTGTATTCCTTAGGGAACAATGGTCGAATAGATCGATCAATAAATCGTCCTCTCAAGATTGCCTCATCATTTGGCCGACCGTCACGCTTCACCCAGCGAGAGCCTTTAATTCTTCCTGCAGCATAGAGCTTTTCAACGTATTCAACTGAAAGAGGAAAATACCCGAGGGTAGCATCCTTCTTGCCAGCACAGATTGTTGTTAACACAACAGTGTCGCCCATGCGTCCCAGAACTGAAATATCAGCTTTTGGCGCAAATCTATTTACTTCTAACGTAAGATCAGTATCGCCGATCTTGAGCGTGTATTTTTTGTATGTTTTCATACGAAATGGTACGTGAGTAGCGTGTGGGTGATAGAAGATCGGTTCCAGAATGTGATCTTTGTGATCAGACTCTTAAATCAAACTTCTAGCCACCACGAGCATCACGAATTAATAATGATTTGTAACGGCACGTACTAACTGTAAGTATACCGTAGTTTATTTTTTAAGTCCAAGTTTTTCGATCAGCCCGAGATATCGAGCAGAATCTCTATCTTGGAGATAGTGGAGAATTCGTCGGCGCTTAGCAATGATCTTTAAAAGACCACGACGTGAGTGATTATCTTTCGGATTCTCTTTCAAATGACTTGATAGATTTTCAATCTTTTGTGATGAAAGTGCTATCTGAACCTCTGGTGAACCAGTATCGCCATCTTTTTGTGAATAGCTGTCGATGATTTCCTGTTTTGACAAAAGACCAATTTCTTTAACGACGAGCTTTTTAGCCTTGCGAGAAAGTTTTGGTGCTTCAACTTTTTCAGTTGTCACAACGGGAGCTTTCTTAACAGGGGTTTCCTTTGCAGGTGCTTTTTTCACAGCGACTTTCTTTGGAGAAGCTGTTTTTGCGCCTGTTGCAGGCTTTTTTGAAGCGGTTGCTTTCTTAACTGGTGCTTTCTTTGTTGCCATAGTTCAGCGAGTAGTATATATGATAGTGTGCAAATATGCAAGTGGGAGCACTACAGGAGCTCATGTTTCCCCAAAAGCAACCTCACAGGTGGTTGAGCTATAGGAGGTTCAACTGGAAGTGAAACTCCTTTTAATCGTGCAATACTTTCATGCATATGCGGATCACCAAGTGGTCGTCGTCGAGATGAGAGTTTCACTGGTCTATCTTCACTGACAAAGTCTAGTCGTTCTTGTTCGGAGTTGCTCATTCACACAGTATACTAGAAAACTAGAGATCTAGATATCTAGTTTTCTGAATTTCTAGATTTCTAATAGCGGGGTTCAAAGTGTATTACTCTATCAAGAACTTCTTGGGGAACATCATATAATCTATTCACAACTCCGGCCAATTCCGGCGAATGAAGGGACGTAATTCCTCGAAGGCCACGTCGGATAGCTTCAGGAGATCTCATTTCAGATGCCACCGCCTCAGCTGCCAATCGTAGTTTTTCCGCTCTTGATTTCATACCATGAGTATACTCCATTCCTAGGTTACTAGATCACCAGATCACTAGATATCTAGTTTCCTCTTGACAACGATTAGCAGATATACTAAACTCTTGCTAATTGATCATGGATGACTTAACACCACGACAAATTGAGTTGCTCAAAGCGATCATCGCAGAGTACACAACCACAGGTGATGCTGTCGGTTCAGATATTTTGGACAAGCGGTACAAGCTTGGGGTGTCCCCTGCAACGCTTCGCAATGATATGGTGGCATTATCAAAAAATGGCTATTTGAAGAAGGAATATTTTTCATCTGGTCGCGTGCCGACGCCAAAAGCATTTCGTTTTTACATCAAAAACCTGATGCATGAAAAGGAGCTTTCAACAGCTGAAGAGGTTGCATATAAAAGTGACATATGGGATTTCAGAGATGAAGTTCACAAATTGCTTCAACATGCAGCGCATGCTCTTGCAAAGCGGACAAACATGCTTGCAGTTGCAACAACTGAAACAGGTGAGATGTATTATTTTGGTGTTAACAATATATTATCCAATCATGAATTTTGGGATATTGAGCGTGCACGATACTTATTTGAACATTTTGATGAAGTGAAATATTGGGGAAGTGTCTTGAAAAAATTTGAGAAAAGTGAAGATGAAATATTGTATATTTTTGCAGATGAGGAAGATCCAGATGCCCAAAATCTCGCGTCTGTCTTTGCAGAGTTTACGTGCAATGGTGTCAGAGGAGCGCTTGGAGTTATGGGACCACGACGTATGCGCTATGAAGTAGTCGTCCCAAATGTGCGTTATTTTACTAATCTTATTCAAGAAACAGTAAATGAGCATGCACAATCATCAGTTACAGAATAACTATGAAAAAGACACCACTTGTCGATCCAGATATTCCCTTGGTGGAAGATACGCAACTCGCGGAGGCGCAAGCTAAATACATGCGGGCGCTAGCAGATTATCAAAATTTGGAAAAACGGATGAATGGGGCACTTGAACAGGTTCGCTTATCAACAAAAAGAGATACCGTTGCAAAATTTATTAGTATCCTTGATGATCTTGAAAAGGCAGAAGTGTTTGTGCAGGATGCTGGGCTTAAAATGATTATGGATCGATTTCACGCGCTTTTGAAAGACTGTGGCGTTGAAGAAATCGACCTTGTCGGAAAGGAATTTGATCCGTATGTCGCAGAAGCACTCGAAATGGTTCCTGGTGAGAAGGCAAATATGGTTGCTGAGGTTATCCGCAAAGGGTATCGCATCGGTGACACCGTCATCCGACCTGCACAGGTCAAAGTGACACAAGCAAGCAATTAACAATTATTTATTTAATTAATACTATGGCAAAAACAATCGGTATCGATCTCGGTACAACAAACTCAGTCGTTGCAGTTATGGAAGGTGGAAAGGCAAAGGTCATTTCTTCAAAGGAAGGACGTAATACAATTCCATCTGTAGTTGATCCTGAAAAGCGCATCGTCGGGGATGTGGCAAAAAGACAGCTTATTACCAAACCAAAAGAAGTTATTTTCTCTGTGAAACGACTCATGGGTCGAAAGTTTTCAGATCCTGTGGTCAAAGAGGTCCAAAAGTGGCTTCCGTATGAACTTGTTGAAGGGAAGGAAGGGCGCGTTGAGGTCAAAATCAATGATAAAGCCTACTCCCCTGTTGAAATTTCAGCAATGATTCTCAAAAAGGCAAAAGAAGATGCGGAAGATTATCTTGGTGAAAAAGTCGAAAAGGCTGTTGTCACCGTCCCTGCATACTTCGATGATGCTCAGCGCCAAGCGACGAAGCAAGCTGGTGAAATTGCCGGACTTGATGTGGTGCGTGTGGTCAATGAACCTACCGCATCTGCACTTGCCTACGGTATGGAGAATAAGCAAGCACACACTATCGCGGTCTATGACTTTGGTGGCGGTACATTTGATATCACTATTCTCGAGCTTGGTGACGGCGTATTTGAAGTGAAATCAACAAATGGAGATACGCATCTGGGAGGAGATGATTTTGATCAAACAATCATTAATTACCTCGTTGATGAATTCAAGGCAGATCAAGGCATTGACTTGTCTAAGGATTCTCAAGCGCTTCAGAGACTCAAAGAGGCTGCTGAGAAGGCAAAAGTCGAACTCTCAACGTCACTGGATTCTGAAATTAACTTGCCATTTATCACACAAAAAGATGGTAACCCATTGCACTTTGTCACGAAGTTAACACGTGCCAAGCTTGAATCTATCACAGAAGACCTCATTAAGCGATCATTCAAGCCTGTTGAAGCGGCTCTCAAGGATGCAAAACTCAAAACATCAGATATCGACGAGGTTATTCTCGTTGGAGGAATGACCCGTATGCCGAAAATGCGCGATGCGGTCAAAGACTTTTTTGGCAAAGAACCAAACAAATCTGTCAATCCCGATGAAGCCGTCGCACTTGGAGCGGCAATTCAGGCAGGAATTATTGGAGGAGAGGTCAAAGACGTTGTGTTGCTCGATGTGACGCCACTGACTCTGGGTGTGGAAACGCTTGGAGGCGTGATGACGCCACTGATTGAGCGCAATAGCTCCATCCCAACATCAAAATCTGAAGTGTTTTCTACCGCTGCTGATAATCAGACGCAAGTTGATATTCATATTTTGCAAGGAGAGCGTCCAATGGCCAAAGATAACAAGTCACTTGGCCGATTTATCTTGGAAGGCATCCCGCCAGCACCACGAGGAGTGCCACAGGTCGAGGTAACGTTTGATATTGATGCAAACGGGATTATGGATGTCACTGCGAAAGATAAAGCGACAGGCAAATCCACAACGATCAAGATCACGGGATCTGCAGGGCTCAAAGATGAGGAAATTGAAAAAATGCGCAAAGAAGCTGAAGAGCATGCGGACGAAGACGCCAAACTCAAGGAGCGTGTCGAGGCTCGCAATCATGCTGAAGCATTGATTCATACGTCTGAGAAGTCTTTGAAAGATGCTGGGGATAAAGTCGAAGCAACGTTGAAGGAGGACGTCGAAGGCAAAATCAAGGATCTGAAAGACATTCTTGAAGAAGGATCAAAAGAAGACCTTGAAGCGAAGACAAGCGCACTTTCAGAAGCTTTGCAAAAAGTCGGCGAAGTGATGTACAAAAGTAGTGAATCTAGTCAAGCTAGTGAATCTGGAGGATCTAGTGGATCGCAGGATGGCGAGACAGCTGGTGACGAGAAAAAGGATGTTGAGGAAGGTGAAGTTGTCGATGAGGGTAAATAATCTCATATGGCTGAGTCCTTTTATGACATTCTGGGCGTAGGAAAATCTGCGAAACAGGCCGACATCAAGTCGGCCTATCGCAAACTCGCCCTCAAATGGCACCCAGATAAAAACAAAGATGCTGGGGCTGAGAAAAAATTCAAAGAGATCAACTACGCCTACGAAGTTCTTTCCAACGATGAAAAACGGCAGATGTATGACCAGATAGGTCACGAGGCGTATGTTCGCACTGGCGGAAAGGGCGGATTTGGAGGCGCAGGTGGCGCTGGTGGCTGGCCCGGAGGCGCTGGAGGCTGGCCTGGAGGCGCGGGTGGAGCTCAACAAGGGCCGTTTACGTGGTCCTACTCATCTGGTGGTGCTGGGGCGGGATTTGAGGGAGTTGATCCCTTTGATATCTTTGAGCAATTTTTCGGCGGTGGGTTTGGGCAGGCAGGTCGCCAAGCGCAGAAACCGACGTACCAGATCAGCATCGACTTTTTCGAGGCGGTCGATGGCGTTGAGAAAAAGGTTTCTATGGATGGCAAAGACCAAACGGTCAAAATCCCTGCAGGCGTCGATGATGGGACAACCATACGCTATGGAGATTTCAACCTCATCGTGCGAGTGCATAATTCATCTCAATTCCAGCGTGAAGGTCAGAATGTCATCGTTCGCGTGGATGTGCCCTTTACGCAATCTATCCTCGGATCTCAGATTGATGTCCCCACCCTTGACCGCAAATCAGTCAAAATTAAGGTTAAACCCGGTACTCAGCACGGCAGTATGCTCCGTCTGCAAGGCAAAGGCATCAAAGTCCCCAATCACAATCAGCATGGGGATTTGTATGTGGCGTTTAATGTAACCTATCCTGCTAAGTTGAGCCGAAAGCAAAAGGAATTGCTTGAGGAATTTGATCGCGAGTGGAAGTAGTTAGTAATCCGCACCGAGCCACTTCAGCAAGATACTATAGTCAAGTGCATTTGTTTTTCCATCGCCATCCACATCTCCCCCATCTGTCTTGCTGTAAACTGCCTCATCAATCAGCATGGATAGATCAACCCCGTTTACTTGCTTGTTGCGATCAAGATCAGATCGCTCAAGCTCACTCTTGATAAGCTGAGTGCCACAATCCGCACGACAGCTGTTGGCTGTTTCCCCATTCCCAGCATCACAGACTGCATTTCCACAAAGATTACCAGCTGGAACAGGCGGAGCGATGTTTTGCTCTTTGAGATTGACCGTGAGAACAGGCTTATTTTGCGCATCAGTGATGAGAATGCTTGATGCTGTTTTGAAGTACGGCAAGTATTCATAGAAGTCAGAGGTGAGTTCGGGTCCTTTGTCATCATGCGTTGTGTCTGTGTATACTGAAATCTGTGTTTGCCAAAGATTCATTCCTTGCGCATCTTTCATTGTTATTGTGTAATACTTGTCCGTAATTTGTGACATATCACGCATCGTATCATCAGGATAAATCTGTTGCGTTTCAACAGATTGAAGCGTCAGTTGACCTTCTCGTGGCTGAGAAAGGTGCAGTACGATTGCATTTTTGTATTCAGACTCTACAGAGATATCTGCTTGGAAAGCAAATCGCTGTGAGAAGTAGGCGTCAATGGCATCCATAGAGACGAGGTTGAAGAGATTACCATCTTTTTTATTGTCAAAATCAAAATTCATAATGCTGTTAGCTGATGGCCTATATAAATTTTTAGCAACAATTGCACAGCCTGAAATACATTCACCACGTCCTCCCCATTTACAAGCACCATTATTTAATTCTGAGCAATTTATAGATTTTCTGTAGTTGTTAAGTTCATCCCGAGTTATATCTCTCAATCGCTCATCATATGTATATTCATCAGTAAACTTGAAAATAGCATGGCCTAATTCATGAATAAATGTATTGCGAGGTTCTTGAATACTACTAACATTTAAATTTACACCTCTCCCACTTTGGGAATAGCCACCATAAACATTCCATGACGCTGGCTCAACAATCACTTGAATATTGCCATTACAAGTAAACGCATTTTGTTTGGCTTCCTTGCTATCGACATCACACGACTCATCATTAGTTCCACCTTGCTTACAGCCATATGTCCCCTCACCACCGATATGCGTATATATACTGTAGTTAAATCGATCTTTATATTTAGTTAAATTAGTCTTATCAATGACATTTATAAGTGGAGTTGCCACCTGTTCAAACTCCTCGATACTTCCGAACCCAACTGGCAAAAACACGATTCTTTCTGTGGCATTTGGATTGCCTCCGAGATATTTACATGAATCATCTGGTCCTGTTGATTCACATTTGGTGCACGATGAACCTTTAGCTTCATCCCACGAACATTTGGATTCATCTCCAACCTCTGTGCATGTTCCGACTTTGTGACAGATTTGTAGCCCTGGTTTCCCATTTGATGCAGTGCACCTGTTAGGATAATCGGGCACTGTGCAGTCTTGGCCTGGGGCTTTACAGAAGGCATCTGGGACAGGCTTATACGTAAAAGTTTCGCTATCGGCTGGGCTGACACATTGATATTTTGGATTGAACAGGTAGACTTTTGCTGTGTAGTCCTGACCATCAATCCATTTTTTATTCTTAAATTCTGATGAATTCTGATTCAGGATTCTGTTTGCGAAAACTTCCTTCCCAAGCTTACACGTGTCTTTTTCATCTGTTGATTCACCAGTACAGGCAATATATGCATCCGTACCTGCATGCTCGATATCTATCCAGTAGGTTGTATTGTCAGTCTTTCCACCGCACGTCGAATCATAGTCTGATGGCTTGTCCCATGAGACTTCGACAGAATCATCTGACACATCAACCTCCACATTACGAGGTGCACATCGATCTGTCTTAAGCGGACACAATGGAGGCGTCTTCGTCGGGGTTGGAGTGATAGTTGGCGTTGGCGTCGGGGTGATTGGCTGGGTTGGATTTCTCGTAATAGTGACAATTGGGCCTGTTGGAGAAAAGGTTGGTAGCGCAGTTGGGACCGTTGTGGGTTGGGCTGTCGGCTGGGCAGTTGGCTGGGCGGTTGGCGTTGGCGCTGTGCCACTTGCGATGCGTATGCCATATTGGATATACCCATTTTTTTCAATACTGATGCGCGAATATGTGAGGCCATCAGGCTCAACCTTCATATTGTCACAAATAGAGGTTGGAATACTCGTACAAAACGAACTGACGACTCGATATCCAGCTGGGAGACCGATGCTGATCTGAGCTTTTGTCCCTTGGAGCAATGGGTCAACGTCTTTTGTATCCCAAACAAGGATAGCGTTTCCATCTTTGTCTTTGATGTCCCCATTGTTTTTGCCAGCGATTTTTTCTTCGTACGTTGTCGCCCAGATGAGACCAGGCATCCATTTGATCACCTGGTTGTTTTCGTCTCGAACCTCAAGGACACTTCGATACGGATAGGAGCCTGTCTGCGCTTGGGAGCTGGATTGCTGGACATTTTGCGACATTCGTGTGCCCAGTCCAATGCCGACAAGGGAGATGAAGATACCAAGAAGTGAAAGTGTCAGTGCGAGTTCCCCTCGCTGACGTAGGTTTTTCATAGGTACTTGCAGTTTACATAAATTCGTCGATGTTTGCAATAATTTTGCATATACTCCCCCCGAGCTAAAACAAAATTTCGATTTAGCCTGCTTGAACCTTCTCCCTAACCCCCGGGGTTCGTATGATATAATTATCCCCATGAAAGCGCTTACCAGCTCACTTAAAAAAGGACATTTTCTCTCTCACGCAGGAGGAATTTGGCAAATCGTCAAGGTTGAACATAGCCATGTTGGACGCGGTTCTGCAAATTATCGCATCAAGATAAAGTCTGTCACCACAGGCAATACCCTCGAGGTGACCGCGAAGCCAGACACCATGTTTGAGCAGGTGCAGGTTGAATCTATCCTCATGCAATACCTCTACAATGATGGAAAAATGTATACGTTTATGAATGATCAGACGTATGAACAATTTGAAGTGCCTTCTGAGGCAATTGGTGATCTTGGCAAGTATTTGAAGGAAGGTCAGACGATGTATGTTGCGCTTCACGATGAAAAACCACTTGCTGTCGTCCCACCTGCGAAGGTTCGACTACAAGTCAAGGAAGCTCCAGATGCTGTTCGAGGGGATACCGCACAAGGTGCAAAGAAGCAAGTCACTCTCGAAACAGGAGCAACCGTCATGGTCCCTCTCTTCATCAAGCAAGGTGAGATGATTGCTGTGAATCCTGAGACGGGTGAGTATGTTGAGCGAGCGTAGCTTCGTTGTACGTACTTGGTGAGGTCAGATCATTTTCTTTTCTCGAAGCATCACGATCATTTCCTTCTTCGTCATCGCGAGCGCACCAACCCCTGCAACATGCGCGAGCATGCACGCAAGCCAGCCAATGATTGGGATGAGACCAATTAGTGTCAATGTCAAAAGCCCAGTGACATAGACAGCACTTTCTTGCCATTTCTTCCCAAGTTTATTCGTCACATATCGACCAACTGCATAGTGCGCGACAAATTGCCCGACATACAAGAGCCCTGCATAGCCGATGAAGGTGATGATTCCAAGTGGGATGCCGATCAGCGTAAAGAACAGGAAGATTGCTACAAAGGGAAGAACAATCATGGTAATAACACCAACGCCGATTGACTTCAGCGTTTGTGTGCCGAATGTATCCGCACTCTTGAGCATAAATTTCGGGAGGAGATAGATCAGCAAGAGCCCGACGACAAGCTGAGAAATCAGATGGACAAGCCCCAAAAGGGTCATAAAGACATGCTTCGCACGAGGATCAGGCTTTCGCATAGCTATGTCTGGTTGTTGAAACTCATGGCGCGTGACTGTACCCGTGATGAGTGATTCATCTACTTTCGTACTTTTTGGATCAGTTGCATACGTGAGGTTGCCTTGGATTGGCTTACGAACATCGAGTGTCCCCGCCAGAAGCGTCGCACTTCCTGCCAGTGGGCTGTCGAGTCGCACCGTGCCACCGGCCGCTGTCATATTTCCTGTCAATTGGGTTGAGCTGTCCACGTTAAGCGTTCCTGCGACAAGGCTCATGTTTTTGGCAATAGCGCTTGAGACGAAAGCTTGCCCCCCAACGCCTCGCAGGTTACCACCAATTGTTCCGCTGAGGTTAAGCTGACCGCCTGCTACGATCACGTCCCCTGTCACCGTACCTGTCAAGTCGACTTGGCCTCCGGCTACGTACAGGTCACCATTGACCGTGCCTGCGATGGTCACCGTTTCCCCGGCGATGTAGAGATCCCCCGGGGTGGTTTCTGTGGCGAGGAGAGAGGTGGTTCGATAGGTCGGGATGGTCGAAGCGGTCGAGGTGGTCGGGGATGACGGTCGTTGTCCAAGACCGTCATTGCTCAGAGCCTCTTGCGCATTGACAGGGTGCGAAAACACAACCAAAGCGAGGATCATCAGTACGGCTAAAGACCTTCTCTTCATGTTGAAAAAAGTGTACACAGTCATTGGTAAATAATCAAGCGATCGGGTGGGACGAAAAGTGCTGACGGACTTTGGCAAGGACGGTCGTCGTTATCTCTGCGCCTGGAGCCAGGCAACGTCTCGGGCTATCACCGTGCCCCAATCCGGCCGCATGTTATGATCCGCCTGGGGATAGACGTAGTACGTGACATCCTTACCTTTCGCGTGCAACTGCGTCACGAAATCGTCATTCCACGCCTGCGGAACCGCATCGTCAGCGCCACCTTGATGAATCTGCACCGGCGCGACGATATCATCAACGTAATTCGTCATCGAATACTTTCGCACATCATACTGCGCTCTAAACTCGTCAACAATTGACTTGATAAGTTGTCCCCCATCTGGCTGATCCGACGCATAGTGAAGAATATTGTCAGGAAGCGGAAGTGTCACAGGAGCCCACAACACCGTTGGAATAGATCGGCGCGTCACCGCAAGCACTGTCAGCGCAATCTGGCCACCATTACTATGCCCCCACATTCCAATTCGTGAGGTTTCCAAGGAATACGACAACCCTTTCTCCTGCAGTACCGGCCCAAATCGTTCGAGACTTGCCAACAGCGTCAGAGCCGACGTATACATCTGAAACCGCGCCTCCGCAAAATCTTCACTGTAGGCATCTGAATCACCATAGCCAAGAAAATCCGGCGCAATCGTAATAAAACCTTTCTGCGCAAAGTACGATGCTGCATTTTTTGTGCCATAGCCTGGATAATACACATTTTCATCGGCCCACCCGCGAAGCATCAGGATCACAGGATAGCGCCCTGGTTGGGGCGGAAGCATGATCGTTCCTGATATCCGCTTGTTAGGGGCAAAGCTATCTGAATAGAAAAATTGATACGTCTTCGAGGCTACTCCAAGCTCAAGTGGTTTGCCAATCGTCACATCACTCGGCTGAAATGTCGGCTTTTGCAAAGCTGGGATGGAATACTTGTCGAGAGGCTTTGCGGGAGCTGGTTTGTCGGGGGCGGGTTGAGGGGATGATTGGTGAACATAAGAAATGGCGCCAAAGAGTAACCCTGCAGATGCGACGGCTAGGAGGATGGTGATGAATCGTTTTGGCATGTGTAAAGTATATATGCTCACGGAATAACCTTTGTTGCAAAAAAGCCATTCCAAAACTAT
>CAYZCU010000022.1:4914-16127 GCA_964477065.1 uncultured Gammaproteobacteria bacterium | reverse complement strand
GCTTTTGCTTCTTCGTCTTTCAGTTTTTGTAGTGGTTTCGATAATATGTGCCCTAGTTCGTGTCCTAGTGTCAGCAGAACTGAGTCAAGATTGTTTTCGCGGACAAAAACCTCAGAAATGCCGTGTCCGTATCTGTTTACGCTTTAGTTCTCGGTACTGTCCTTTTAACGAATAGTTACCAATCATACATGAGTTCAGCATATGAAGCTGATGGATCAGGCCTCATCATTCCTACTCCGACATCCTATCCATCTCCAACGATACAACCTTGCGCGACACCTACCATACCAATAAGGAGAGTAGAATTGCCCATAACTCTTGCTCCCAGACCAACTCCGCCACCAGGTACGCGGATTGCTCCAATTACTCCTACCCAAGGTATGGTCGCCCCATGGCCAACAAAGATACCCGTCACACCAACGCCAACGCCGACACCTGAACCCACATCACCCTGCCCATAGTCATGATAGCATGACCCCCACCCCATCAAAACCTACCAAAACAGGCTCATCTCGTGATACAATTACATTGAGAGGCAAGGTAGCCAAGTCGGTCACGGCGGGCGTCTGAAAAACGTCAGATATCAGTTCGATTCTGATCCTTGCCACTGTTTGTTTTTTCACCATGAGTGGATATGTGTGATACACTGAAATATTAATAATAAATAACCATACTACATGTCTTCACATATACACAATATTCTCAGAACACTTGGTGAAATGAAGTATTTCCTCCCTCCAGACGTATTTGAAAGACACATGTACATCGGTAAACATATATTTGATAATGCAACGGTGCTTGATGTTGGAGGCAGTATCAGCAGATTAGCTAGCTATTGCAAACCAAAAAGCATCACGACCGCAGATGTCAAAGAACCGGTGGATATTTTGTACGATGGGAAAAAGATTCCTGTTGATGACAAAAGTTACGATGTTGTGACATCCATCGATGTTCTCGAACATGTCCCTGTGAAGCAAAGAGAAGAGTTTATTCACGAGCTCAATCGCATAGCTCGCAAAAGGGTTATCATCTCAGCCCCCTATGGTTCACCTGAGCATAGTGCTTATGAAAAAAAAGTGCTTGCATACTTTAGTGCAAAAGGCGTCAAAATGCCCTATCTTGAAGAACATGTTGCTATTGGTTTACCAACACCTGAGCTTCTTGAATCATTTGAGAAAAAATACAAAGGTTCACTTCGTTACTCAGGTAACATTAATACGACGGATGTCCTCATGAAAATTCATAACTTTGAGGTTAAAAACCCGTATCTCAATATCTTTGTGTATATCATCAAGCTCATGTTCAATGCATTGTTTAATCTCTTTTATTATCCGCTTCTCATCAATAGAAAAAAAAGTCCTTACATCAATAGATTTTACCTCGTTATTGATAAATAATATCTGCGATTAGGCACTTTTCGTGTATAATAAGTTCCTGTGCGGTAGTAGCTCAGTTGGTAGAGCGTTTCCTTGCCAAGGAAAAGGTCGCCGGTTCGAGTCCGGTCTACCGCTCCAGAGATGAACACATTTATTCTTCAGCACGACTTTTACAATCGCTCGCCACTCGCAGTTGCCCCTGATCTCCTTGGAAAAGTTTTAGTTCGCCGTATTGGCAATCATTTACGGTCAGGCAGAATTATTGAAGTTGAAGCCTATCTCGGTACTCATGATGAGGCATCCCATTCATTTAAAGGAGAAACCCCGCGAACAAAATCATTATTCGGAAGTGCAGGTCACGCGTATGTTTATAGCATCCATATGTACCACTGCCTTGATATTGTGACGGAAGCTCCTGGAATTCCATCAAGTGTTTTGATTCGAGCTTTAGAACCTATTGAAGGAATAGCAGAGATGCAATCTGCTCGAAAGAAAGATTTATTAAAAGACCTCACCAGTGGACCTGGAAAACTTTGCCAAGCATTATCTATCACCAAAGAGCTTGATGGTGTTGATATGACATATCCGGCATCTGGATTGTATGTTACTGATGATGGGTTCAAAGCTCATTCGTTTGTCACAACGCCCCGAATAGGTATCTCAAAAGCAAAAGATCAGTTGCTCCGTTTTCATCTTTAATCACCAATTAGGTGTCAGGTTTGACGCTGTTCGAACCCAGGTGATTAACATATCTAATCATTCAAAGGAGCTGTAGATAGTTCGTCTAGATCATGCGCGTTCATTATAACTTTGCCATCTTCGCCAACACGTCTTGCAATTAGAGCTTGGGCATCATCCTTTGTTAATACTGACATTGCTAAATTTTTTACTAAATCTGCAGATTTTTGGTCTCCAGACTGTAGAGCCTGATCTGCAAATCCATACATGTGGAATACAAGATTTCGCAGTTCTTCTGCAACATCGCTGGCTTGTCTTGTTCTACCTTCACCATTCAGTCTATCCCTCATCGATTGATTAAATTCGACAAGAAAAGTCATTCTATTAAAATAATCTTCTACTGGATTTGCACCATTACCAGTTAGAAAAAATGATTCAGAGAATTCGTATCTTCCTGTTTTAATTTTCAAGACTTTTGGTAGTTTATCCGGATCAATAGTTGCTAGACTTCTGAATACTTGATACATCTCAGCTCCATACCCATAACTACGTGCACAACTCATTTCCTTGAGTCCACTGGTAAACTCTTTAAATGGTGGATTTTTCATTAAACTATTGATTTCAGTATCCATAACACTTTGTCCTGGCTTGTATGGGGGGCTATCTGCTAGAGTTCCTGGATCTAGCTGTATATCTGCAACCGGTTCGTATTGGCAAGTTTCCTCGTTGTAGTGAGCTACTGAAAATGTACTTCCAACATGAACATATACAGGCATCTGAAGCACATCTTCTACCCAATCATGTATAGACTGATGTGAAGGGTAACTGCCAGCAATACTGTCATCTAGAATTTGCGAATCAAGCGATACATAAAATCCTGCAATACTCCCGTTAGCAACGGTAATTTCATTATATGTTTGTTGTGTAGGAGCATCTTCTATTGCTATATGGCTTTTCCTAACGGTAGATATAACTTCCTCTCGATTAGGTATATGAAGATCGCCAGATCTTTTGCCACGTTGATTTAATGCTGTTGCCTGTGTGCTACTATCAATTTCAGCAACTGATTCAATTTCCCCTCCGTTAATCAATATCCCAATTTTCGCCCACATATTTTCTACCGTACTATTTTCTCCTAAACTTGAACATGATAATGTGGGATGAAGAAATACAGCTATGCTTAGTTTTCTTTTCCAATCCGTGCCAGCCTTTAATATTGTATTAGCAGATGGAACGTCGAGCTTTGATAGTCCATGTACGAAATAAACACCCTCTCCTATCATAATATCAGCTACATCGATAGGCTTTGTCTCAACAACTTCTTTCCCTTTGTCCATGTCTGGTAGATATTCTGCGAGCTCATCGCGAACAGAGGCAAGCATTAGTTCGGAGATATCTGTTGCTTGATCTCCTTGTTCAGAAGTAATTGTAGTAACAACTGGCCCACTATCACTTTGAGCTGGAGTAGATTTCTCAGCAATAATTGAATCTAGTTTCTCTGAAGAATCCATATAAAAAAGTATACCAGCCTGGCATACGATCATGCTTAAATACATGAGAGTAAATAAAGCGTAGTATATCAATGACGTGGCTGGTTGACATGTACTCCTCTTTTGACCTGAACATATGCGCCAGTTGCAGGATCAACGACATATACGGCACCATACTCATATTCTTTTTTACCAGCTTTTTCGCCAGCTATGTACCGCCCCACTCCAGATTCATGTGGCTTATCCCTCGTGCCAAATGGAATAAGACCTCCATACTGTGTCCCCTTTCGTAGGGCGCTCCTGGCAGCTACATCACCCAACATGCATAGATAATAAAAGCAGTTTGTGTTTGTCTCTCTGTGTATTTCGTGGGGAGCTTGACCTTGAGGCAATCTCGGAGATCCTTTCATTGCACATGAGACCCGTTGGAGACATTCTTCACAAACTTCGGGATGTAGCATCCTGTATTATAGCATTCGATTTGCCAGATTCATCTGTTTTGAACTCCTTGCTTTGTGAACATTTGTTCACTATACTCATTTCAACATCACGGATCCAGCTCATTTTATGTTATAGGCTCCCCGATGTTGCACACCCGATGTTAATCCATATCGACGGCGATGCTTTTTTTGCATCCGTATACCAAGCCATGCACGCATGCGCGCGTGGAAAACCTGTTGCGATAGGCCAAGAAAGAGGCATGATCACCGCTCTTTCATATGAAGCAAAGGCTCGAGGAGTAAAGCGAGGTATGCGAGCTTTTGAGGCAAAGCAGATCTGCCCTGAACTTTTACTTGTGACATCAGACTATCGAGCATATCAAGTTTTTTCAAATAAAATGGTCACGTATGCTGAAAAAATCACCCCCTCTGTCGAACGCTATTCAATAGATGAGGTTTTCATGGAGGTGACAGGCCTTGATAGAGCCTATCACACAACATATGAGCACATTGCCCACCAGCTTAAAGACACCATTGAAAAATCACTTGGCATCACCGTCTCAGTTGGCATAGCAGAGACGAAAACGTTAGCAAAAATCGCCTCCAATGCACTCAAGCCCGCAGGCTTTCTGAAAATCGACGATACCAATAGGTTGGCGTACCTGCGCACGACGGCGATTGGGGATGTGTGGGGGATCGGCCATCAGCTCACAAAGCGCTTACAATTGCTGGGTATCAAAACGGCATATGATTTGATCCAACAAAGTGATTCCTTTATCATGTCACATTTCAATAAAACAGTCTTGGAGACATGGCATGAGCTTCATGGCAGACCGATACACGGGTTAGCTATTGGGCACAAAAATACGTATCAGTCAATTCAAAAAACAGGAACAGTCGTACCGGGGACAACAGATCCGATTCTTTTGCTCTCACGAATGCTTCATCATGTTGAGAAAGCCTTTGTGAAAGCCCGTCGCTATAGCTATCGCGTCAAAAAAATTGATATTTTTCTTAAAACACAAAAATTTACGTATGCGACAGCAACCATCAAGCTCCCTGCTTCTGTACAATTTCCTTTTCTTATCCGAGCTGATATACGCAAGGCTTTTTATACCATATATAAGCCCCATACGCTCTATCGAGCGACAGGGTGTACGTTGTCTGATTTTCAACAGGAATCTTCGTATCAACAGGATCTTTTTGGATCTGGAAATAAAATCGAAGAGCGACTTGCAAAACTGTATCCCCTCTATGAGACACATGCTTTTCGCTTTGGATCAGATCTTTATGAAAAATCACCCCGATCAAAAAGACTTCTTTTAAAAAGCATGGAATTGAGTTAGAACATACACACTAGGTGCGTAGACGATACGTATTTTCAGAGGGAGCATCACGAACAATCAATCCATCGCGCTCCATTTCACTGAGAATCTCATTCATTGTCTGCGTGTCTTTTTCAAGCAAAGTACTCATATGCTCAGATGTCCCCGTCCCATCGACTAACAGCGTCTTCAAAATCTGCCCTCGAACCTGTCTTCGCGATCCTTCAAATCGTGACTGCACTGTATGGTGAGCACTTTTACGCGATGGATTACCCTGTGATTTTTTTAATGATGTTCCATAATCCATAACCGCCCAATACCATTCACGAGGATGATCCCTGTCAAGTGTCTGCTCAACCAATGCCCGAATCTCATCATCATGGACATCGTCTCGGTCTGAAAAAAATTCATGGATAAAAACAGTCCGAACATTTGTTTCTATAAAGACGTGGGGCTGTTGAAAAGCATACACACAGATGGCGGATGCGGTATTTGGACCAATACCTTTGAGAGTAGATAGTGCCACAACATCAGCTGGCACTATCCCAGCATACGTGTCTAGAATAGTTTTTGCAGACTCATGAAGCCACAACGCCCGGCGGTTATAGCCCAAACCAGACCAGTGTGCGAGGACCTCAGGAAAGGTAGCCTCCGCTAATACTGCTATAGTTGGAAAAGCGTGCATAAACTCTTCAAACTTCGGGATCACACGATCCACTTGTGTTTGCTGAAGCATAACTTCAGATACAAATACGTAGTATGGGTCTACATCCTCGCGCCAAGGCATAGGCCGATATAGCTTGGCCCCAGTGGCTTTGAGGCGAGCAGTGAAATCTTGAATAGTTTTAGAGCTCAGTGACGTCATTATCTATTGCGTGTTTCGTTGTAGTCAATAAGGTCTACAAAAAGCTCCTTAAACCTATCTGCTATCTGCAACTGAGCGACATGATCACGGGCTTGGCGAGAATGATCTGCCACTTGGACATCAAGCTTCTCTTTGATCCCGTGCGTTTCAATGAGAGCCTGGACCTCTGTGATAGGTCTTGATGGTAGTTGTGCTAATTCGTCTGCCGTTAAAACCTCAGAAAGTGCAGATCGAATAAGTGTCTTTTTGCCTTCTTGAATATCAGATCCTTGAGGCTTGCCAATTCTTTCAAAATCACCATATAAATCAAGCTCATCATCTTTGATTTGAAAGACGATCCCAAGATGATAGGTAATTTTTTTCAAGAGATCAATGTCCTGTTGCGCTGCACCTGCAAGCAATGCCCCAAGCACAAATGGCAACGTAAAAGTATAGCTCCCTGTTTTCAACGCATACATGGCTTGAATTTCCTCTGCTGTTTGTTCGCTATCTGACGTGGCATATTCATAATCCAACATCTGGCCTATCCCGAGATCCGTCATGACATGTGAATAGACGATCATGATGTTAGCTTTGATCTCAGCCGTCGCAACCACATCTCCAAGTAACTCATAAGGCAAAAACAAGCCGATATCCCCCACCACAAGCCCCATTGACTTCCCATACTCTTGTGCATTCTCACGTGAAGAGGCGTGCGCATCTTCTTCATATTGCGCATAAAGTGAAGGATGCCCCCGTCGTGTGCGATCATTGTCCATAATATCATCATGGATCAAGACGGCTGATTGGCTCAGCTCCATAGCTGTTGCAACACGCAGGACATCCTCGCCATCAGTGTCAGCAAACATCTCATGTGCAAACATGACAAACCCACCGCGCAATAGTTTCCCCCGAACCGCAAAATCTCGCAGTCGTGCAAACGCTGTGTTTGCAAGAGGGAGATGGGTATTTTCCACTTTATGGCTGAGGAATGTATTCATGTATTCCTGAAGCTTGGATTTGTTCTGCTGATGGTACTGTGCAAATGACATGTGACTAGTATATCGCATCAGCTTGGCATATGCATGGGTTTGAGGTACAATTAGCTCATCGGAGAGGTCGCATAGAGGTCTAGTGCACAAGTCTTGAAAACTTGCGTGGGAAACCACCGTGGGTTCGAATCCCACCCTCTCCGCCATTGTGTACGAATGGATACAAGAGCTTCGGATTGGGCTGGTAACCCATCTCATTGGCCTTCAGACCGTGCTGGTGGCTCGTTTTTTATGTTTATATTGAGACAATTAAGCCTTTTCTAAGGCCTTTTTAATCTCAGCAATGGTCAATCGGTCTTTTTCTTGTAGCTTTCTAATCTTCTTAATAACGACTGCTTGATCTTGACCATAAAGTTGGTATCCACCTTGTGAGTACTCCGCTACATTGAGCAATCCTTCTTTCGTCCAGTGTCGGATAGTTGGCACGGTTTCACCAACCAACTCAGCCAACTCTCCAATTTTGAGGACATTTTTCTTTTCTAAGACTTTCTCCTGTTCTTTGCCTTCTAAAGCTTCGAGATAAATATCCAGAGATCGATTTACTGCTTCATACATTAAAGAGTAATAGTCTGCCAATGAACCACCTAACTGAGCTTTTTCGATACTTGCAATGTATTGTTTGCGTTCTTCTTTACGGATGATGGCAGGAGGATAGCCTACTTGCATGAGTAAAAGATTCATGAGTAATCTAGCAGTTCTGCCATTACCATCGACAAATGGATGAATACTCACTAACTTAAAGTGAGCATCAACGGCTACTGTTAATGGATGGTCAGTGTTTTTCTGAAGCCATGTGACGTACTCACCCATGAGTTCGGGGACCTTCATGGCATTGGGCATGATAACGGTTGATCCAGCAATCCGAACAGGTACAGTGCGGTATCTTCCAGCTTGGTTATCGACTATTTTTTGTAGGATAAGTTGATGCAGGTCTAAGATCGTACTCTCGGTAATGTCCTGTTTTGTGGTACCAATTCTTTGCATCACCCAATCAAAGGCTTGAGCGTGGTTAACTGCCTCTAGATGCTCCTGAAGCGTCTTTCCATCGACTGTCACGCCTTTCTCTACCACTAACGCTGTCTCAGCTCTAGAGAGAGTATTTCCCTCAATAGCATTAGAAGTGTAGGTTAACTCGATCTTAAACCACTCACGGAGGTTGGTCACTAGATCAACAGAAAAAGGCCTGAAGCTATCAAGGCGTTGTTTCTTCTCCTCGAGTGTAGTCAGAATGTTTGTCATATAGCGTTAAGTGTAACGTAACACTTCATGCTTGTCAAGAATTCTGGTATACTTCACCCATGCAAAATATGATCATTCGGGATGATACTCCACGTGATGCCTCAGCAATCACTGAAATTAGATCAGATAAGCTATCTGTCGGGATTAGCTTCTTCATATTCCTGAATTTTATTGAAAATTTTCCCGTTGAACTTATATACTTCTACTTTTCTGGTTGCATCAGATAAAAAATTATAATAGGCCAAAAGCTCTTGAGTTCCATCATTGTCGATATCCTTAAATTCAGGACTATTTCTGCTGCTGATCCCATGCCAAGACGGTGGTCTCTCAGTAGAAACAGGAACTCTTACTAATTTTCCTTTGCGATATATGTAAAAAAGAGTGTTAATAGACTGACCTGATTGGAGTTGCAACTCAGAAATAGAGATAGGAGAGTTATCTATTTTATGTGTTTTCATGGCGTAAAAAGAACCAGTTTCTGTGAAGACTGGCTTAGGACTTGAATCAATATAGACCTTAGTATCCTGATTACCTGAGAGATCTACATACGATGTGACCATAACGCTTTCGTCCTTTCCATTTGAATCTAGATCGAGATCGAAGTTTTTTATGAGTAATCCTTTCGTTTCTTTGGTTCTCTCATACTTATCATCCATAGAAACAATATGATATTGTTCTGCTTTGGCTGCCATTTCGTGAGAATTACGTCCAGTATTCCAGTTATGTGCTTTATTCAAACTCATTGCATCTGACGGAAGAAAAATCAGCAAAAATAACGTTAAGATGGTACTAATACTAGAAATCATGATCTCCTGTGACATCATTTATAAACTTTTGGGTTTCTCCAGGCAGATTATTAAAATCTAGAGGTTCTTTTACGGGGACATGACCTAATCCCCAGTTCCATGCCGCCAACGTTTTCTTTAACTGATCAATTTGCCCATCATATCGTTCATAAAGCCATTTGAAATAAACAAATCCTCCTTCAATGTTTTGATCAATATCAAAAGGGTCAGTAATGTCATATCCTAACTCTCTTATCTGAATAGTGGTAATACTTGTAAGTTGAAAAAGACCTTTGGCACCTGCTCCAGATGTTGCTTCTGGATCAAACTGAGATTCTCGTTTCACTATTCTAATCATTATTCTCGGATCAAAACTAAATTGTTGAGATTTATATTCAATTTTCTCTTGAATTTTCGTGGGTGGTCTAAAGGATAGATTCTCGAAAGTAATTCTTTCTAACTCCGGCATACGGTCTGCCCAAAATTCAAGATAATGCATCCCAGATGAAAGGTTAGTATCGAATTTCGCACTTTGTTTCTCACCTTTTAAAAGAGAAGAAATAAAATACCAAAGTTTTTGCCGGCTATTTTGATTACCTCGTTTTATAGAGCCATCAATCACAATTTTGACATCGTCGCTATCAAGGAACCTTCGTGTAAGAATTAGTTCAGTTTTGAAAGAAGCTAAACTGGCATCTACCAAGACGAAGGTAATCCAATCCCGCCTGTCACCATCTTCAGCTGTGATTCTCAAAGGTAAACTACATTCACTTAGGTTTGACTCTCGAGACACTTGGAAAATTTCAACTCCGATAAAGTTCGCAGATATATCGGGGATCAAGAATAAATGGTGTTCTCCAGAATCGAGCCAAAGGAGAAAGCAAATCGTTTTGGATAAGCCTTTTGAAGCCCCTCCAGAAAAAGCTGCTGGACTATCAAAATACCTCTCATTATTGGTTAGTTGTGGAAATTTTCTCTTATTGATCTCAATTCTTAAGTCTTCGTCGTCAGTCCCACCCATTTGTTTCTCGTTCTTAGTTTTAGCCAGAACTTGAATTAAGTAGGCTCCTTTATTTTTGACTGAGAAATCAAGCTTTTCTGACTTTTTAATGACTCTTTCTGTATAGTCAGAATATATTGATTCCATTTTTGGAGTTTACAAAAAAATGCCTTTTCAAACAAGGTACAAAATACCAATTTAAAACGCTTTCAGCAGCAAGTGATGAAACACTGAATTGCCGTCAGCACGACAACTGGAAGCAAGAGGCAAACGACCTGACCTGACAGCCGTAGGCGAACTCAAAAGTAGCTTCATCAGGCTTGTTACAAGTAGGCAGATTCAGCTCACCCCGAGCAGATTATGTACCTACGGGATCAATCCTACATCTATAAACCTGGCTAACCATCACTCTCTACTCAAAGTACATTCTCATCTCACCTCGATAGTTGATCGGACATACATACGAATGTGGAGCTGTGCAGTCGATTACTTTGAGTTTATATTTCTTCGTGCCATATCCTGACAGACACGTCCCCTTATCTATGTATATCTCGTTATCACCGACTGAACTATCACCCACATATTTCACCTGTGTCCCAGGTAAAAAATATTTAACTTGCTCGTCATGCCCCCAATCCATAGTATAATTCTCATAGTTTGTTGTTGAACTACGCAAACAGTATTTCGCGTGTGATGTATCACCAGACTTTGAAAAAATGCCAGCTGGCGCGTGGGTCAACTCCTGCATCTTCATCAGCGCATGCATATGCACATAGTTTTTGAGGTCAATACGTTTATTTGCAGGCTGGTCAATATAGTACATCGCGCCTTGCCAGAGGAGAAACACAGCAATACTTATCCCCAGAACATATTTCCAAACAACATTACGAATGGCATTGAGACTAAAGACAATCCCAATTCCTACAAAAATTGACCCGACAGCAAGTAACGTCGACACCCGATGATCTGCATTAATAACATCTG
>CAYZCU010000022.1:0-4904 GCA_964477065.1 uncultured Gammaproteobacteria bacterium | reverse complement strand
TGTTATTGCACTGATGAAAAATGGTAGTCCAACAGCAATGACTAAGAGTCGATGGACAAACTGATTTTTCAAGACAAAAAATGAATATCCGACACCAAGCACAAAAAAGATTGCTAAGAATGGCGGGAACATCGGCTTCTGGACTGGATAGAAAAAGACGGTTGGTTCATAGATATACACCATGAGAGATTTGATGTACTTATCTCTCACATCTATAAGACGTGCTGGAGTGATATCTCGACGATCATCTATTGTGTACTCAACAGGTAAGCGTCGCGTATGGAAAAATTTCGTCGCATCAGTAAAAAATAATCGTGGACCAAAGCCTACAAAGGCAAAAATCACAATAAGCGACATTTTGGCAAGCCAATTGAGGATATTTTTTCTATCGAGAGGCCATTTTTTAAACACTTGATAAACATCTTCAATAACAACTAGTGCAAGCACGAAACATCCAAAAGCTCGAATTGACGCATGAAATCCAGCTGAAAAGCCGATCAAACTTCCTAAGACTATGTACTCTTGATACCCATGTTTTTTCAGCAACGCATAGTACCCAAGTAACATAACAGGGACAAGAAACAGATTAAATCCAATAACAGCTTGGGAATGAGCAAAAAACATATGCAGAGGCATGGTAGCAAGCACAAAACAGGTCCAAAAAGCTGTTGATTTATTCAAAACCTTGCGAACAAGGATATACACGAGTAGTACAGCAACTGATGCTAAAATGGCAGAAGCAACACGATAGGTCAGTACACTACTTCCAAAAATGGCGTAAAAGAATCGCGTAAAAATAGGAATGGTCAATCCGTGGGCCTCATAGCTTCCATAGCCAAAGATATTTTTGATACTTCCATTGGCAATTTTAAGTGCGAACAACCCACCATCGCGCAACTCATCTGAAATACTGACAAATTGATAGCTTGATAGGTACAAAAAATTAGCAACTTCAGTCACAAGTACGATGACGACAAATGGCACAAGCTCAGCTGGAGCAAACAATTTCTTAATAGAGTACTGTCGTAGAACATGCATCAGATATGCACCGACGACTACCCCAACAGCACAGGTATGCAACCAAAATGCTACCCATCGATACGTAAAGGCGCTGTCCCAATGAACAAGCGACATTGACGTACCATACAGGATGATACTGAGAACCGCGCTCACCCACAGTGTGTGGTTACTCTGGGATAACTTCATAGCCATCTAACGATGTAACTCGAGGAAATCTGCCATGAGTGATTGACTTGTCTATCCCTTCACTATATGAACCTACTATCCGTGGAAAAAGATCAAATACAGGACCAGTGTGCTCATAGGTAAACATGACCACATATGATTTCTTATCAAGTAGTGCATATTCTGTCCCTTCACCACCTATCGTCTTGAAATAGAGACATGAATATTTTCCGCATTTCAGATCATCAAGTCGCTTCACCTGTACTTTTGTCTCACCGTAGCGATCATCTATTTCAACCTCCTGCCCGATTTTCGTCCTGAGTAACGTCGTCACCGTAGCATCAATTGATTCATTCATTTCCATAGGATATGCTGGCTCTGGTGATACAAAATATAACCTTGGATCCCGTATCACAATCCCAGCCGTCAAACTCCATAATCGTGGTAGATCACGTTTAAATACTCGATCTTTATAGTGCCCTCCCGTTATCCAATGACCTGTTACATTGGAAGCGCTATTGTTGTAAGGCCAGCCATCGAAACATCCTTCACAATAGATACCATGCTCTGGAAAATCAAATGAAAAGTAAACTTTTTGCTGATCTGATGTAAATCCGTATCGGTACCATGCAATATCCGATGATTTTGTTGGCGTGGGTTTTTTCAGCTCTGATTTATCATGTTGAAAAACAGGTGAAATGTAATAATACCCATCAGGTGAATGATATGCTTCGTTAAAGGCAACGCGTGGCTGATCTGTTGTCACGAGCACACTATCCGGATATCCTTGATATCTTTCCACCATAGCATCATAGTCATACGTGCTTTTCATTTCTGCTTGTAACAGAGCATTGTCGCGATATGTTTGATACAGTCTTTTCCCCGCATACCCGGCACTTACAAGTATTAGAACTATAATTATAAAAATCTTTTTGTTAAGTCCTTTTTTCTTCAATTTCATACTTTAACTATAACAAGAATTTGATACACTGAGTCAATGAATATTTTTCGCAAAAAAATAACAATTGGATCACTCGCTGTCAACTTGACGTCTGTGCTTGGACTTGTCATGATCTGGCGAGGCATGTGGTATGTCCTTGATGCATTTGACGAAGTCCTCTTTGGGACACATATTTGGTCAGCACTTGGGGGTATCTTTTTGGGACTTGTCGTATTGTACCTCCCAGATAGAGATTTGAAGGAAATTGAAAAGCTTTAATACATGACGCTATCGGATACAGATATTGTAAGGCTTTGAAAAATGGTGATATCTCCATCAAGCCATTTGACAAAAAATATGTGCAACCAGCATCCATTGATCTTCACTTGGACAAACACTTTCTCGTGTTTGATAGCACTCAGCATGCCGTCATAGATCCGAAACAACCGACGGATCCACTGATGCGTGAAATTGAAATCTCTGAAGATAAGCCATTCGTCCTTCATCCGGGTGAATTTGCACTGGGCATGATTTATGAAGAAACAGGTGTATCAGCAGAATACATCGGTCGACTTGAAGGAAAAAGCTCTGTGGGACGTCTGGGTGTGCTCATCCACGTGACGGCAGGTTTTCTTGATCCGGGGAATAGCCTGAAGATGACTCTTGAGCTCCATAATACAGCAAATATGCCAGTGCTCCTGTACTACAAGATGCCTATTGCTCAGATGGCGTTTGAAAAATTATCATCACCATCGCACAAGCCATATTCAAAAGAAATCGGCAGTAAATATATCGGGGATATGAAACCACGCGCAAGTCAGATGTGGCGTAACTTCACAAAGGAGTAGTTAGCGAAGTCTCAGAAAGATTTCATGCAAAGTAAGTCCACGAGGGAGCCCAAATTTTTTTTGGTTAATGGTTGCTTCTGCCGCATCAGCTAGTGCAAGATCATCGCGAGGACATGGTTTGACACGATCCTCTGGAAGTGGGTCTTTACGACCAACTGTCCTTTTATGAGGATTTTTCCTATTTATTTCTCTATCCATCCCCCACTATACGATGACTTTTGCTCAATTTCAAGACCTATAAATATCATTATTGGCCTATAAATTCATTCATATTGGCCTCATTTACAGAAAAGCTCTGTGCAACACCCTGAACCGTTTTATATGCAACAGTGCGCACCATCGATTCAACTTTACGCTCAACACTTCTGATGCCTGGATCAAACCCTGAGGCACGAGCTATCTGATTCCATACGCCATCTGAAATTGAAACTGCAGTTGGTGCGAGGCCTGTTTCCTTGAGCAATCGAGGCAAGATGTAGTCCTTTGCAATATGAACTTTTTGATCATCCGTATATGAAGGCATTTGGATAACCTCAAGTCGATCTAACACAGCTGTAGAAATAGTCTGGGTGTTATTTGCAGTAGCAATAAACAGTGCGTCGGATAGATCAAACGGGAAATCGATATAGTGGTCGACAAACGTAGCATTTTGCTTGGGATCAAGAAGTTCCAAAAGCACTCCCATGATTGCACCGCGAGCTGATTCATCGACACGATCCAACTCATCAAGCAAGATGACCGGATTGCGACTACCAACCTGCCTCAGCGATTTAATAATCGCTCCGGGTTCAGCTTCAGGCTGGACACGAGACATCCCACGCAGATCCAGTACTGACGACAATCCACCAAAGGGAATACGGACACACGCTCTCCCAAGCGTATCTGCAATGGACTGTGCAATGGTTGTTTTACCTGTTCCTGCCAAACCTACAAAAAACAACACTGGCGAGTGTGCTGGCATATTGGGCATTGTTTTTTTCTGGAGCGTCAGAACTGAAACATATTCAAGAATGCGCTTTTTTATGTCTTCAAGCCCGAAGTGATGCTCATCCATGATTTTTTTCGCTTGTGTCAGGTCAAGCGTATCAGTCGTTTCCTTCGTCCAAGGTAACGATGTAATCCACTCAACATATTTCGCAAGCATGTCAAGCTGTGATGCATTGCCACCATACCTCAGACCGAGGTTAATTCTCTGCAATTGCATGTTAGCCCTATCCCATAATTCATGAGGGATCGGAGCATCATGGAGCATCTTCTCAAGCTTTTGGATCTCAAGTGTGATATGCTCATACCGGTCAGTTGATGATGCGGTTGATATTGGCGTATAGTTTTGTTGATCGTTCATGGTTATTTAGATCGTTCTGACAGTCTATGGCGAAAATATGCTGAATTAGCAGACTCATGACGCTATTGACAACAGCAGCTTGCTCTGCTATATATATTAGAGCAAAAAAAGCCTTGCTAAACAAGGCGCATTATTCATTATTCATTTATACATAAACACAATGGCAAAAATGTCCATCAAGCCGTTATTTGATAACGTGCTCATCAAACCTCTTGAAGCAGAGAAAAAAACAGCTTCAGGAATTATTCTGCCTGATTCATCGAAAGAAAAACCTCAAATGGGAGAAGTTATGGCTGTCGGAACAGGCTCTGCAAGTGACTGCGTGTGCGGTGCACATGAAAAATGTGGCTCTGACATGGTCGTCAAGGTTGGAGACAAAGTTCTATACAAAAAATGGGGCGGAAATGAAGTGAAAGTTGAAGCTGAAGAATGGATGATTCTTGAGCAGAAAGATATATTAGCAATCGTTACAAAATAATTATTCGTTTTATACCTCTTTATGGCAAAACAACTTAAATTTGGAGATGATGCTCGACAAGCACTTGCTCGTGGCGTCAATCTGTTAGCACAAGCTGTTACAACAACA
>CAYZCU010000021.1:0-16789 GCA_964477065.1 uncultured Gammaproteobacteria bacterium | reverse complement strand
CGGCGGCTAATCCCTCAAGAAGGACAGTTGATGCATCACCATATGAGCCCGTTACGTTGAGCCATTGTTCATACACGCCAGATCCTGAAGCTGTTTCAACCCATAAAGCTGCTATATAGTCGGAGAAGGGAGCTGTCATGGTTTGCCCTGATGATCCATCACCTGTACCCATCTCAATCCAATTCCCCGTGATTTCAATATCTCCTATCCCTGATCCAGGTGTAATAGTGGCTGCTGCCGCGCCTGATGCCCGGCCCATGGTAAAGCGTATTCCTGTGGAAGTTGAGGTGTTCGTAATTGCAAGCTTGCCGTTCGTGAGTGTTATCGCGGTCCAAAATTTTTGTTGATCAGTGTTAACGGTATAGGTAGCGTTGTTGGTGATGACCAGCGTGTCGTTCGAGTTCCACGTGGTTGGGGTGTAGGCGATACACGCAACTGTTTGAGAAAGTGTTGTGACCGCAACCCAGCTAATTCCATCATAACTATAAGCACCCCCTGTTGTAGATCCACTTGCTATAGCATGAAAAAGGTTATTCCCAAAGGCAACGCCAACCCAGCTTCGAGAGTTGGGGAGCGTAGATGCATTCCACGTTATACCATCAGCAGAATAGGCAGCGGTGGTTGATGGCCCAGTCGCGACAGCGACGAACGTGCCATTTCCGTAGGTGACGGAGCTCCAGCTGGCAGATGATGGCATCGTCATTTCTGTCCAGTTGACCCCTCCATCTATGGAATAGGCGCCTTTGTTTGTGCCTGTTGCTACAGTGACAAATGTACTTTCTCCATAGGCGATAGATGTCCAGTTACGTGAAGCCGGGAGCGCACCTCCTGCAGTCCATGATGTCCCATTTGTTGAGTAATTTGAATTTGTGCTGCCGTATGACACAGTTACAAAGCGATCATTTCCAAATGTCAGTGCCCTCCAATCACCGCTTGTAGTAAGAGCGCCCGTTGAAGTCCATTTAGCACCATCTGGTGAATATGCACCAGCGGTTGAGCCACCACCAGCTACGGCAACAAATTTTGAAAGTCCATAGGCAACCGCATACCAGCTTGCAGTTGCAGGCATCGTGCGTAGTGTCCACGTTGCAGAAACACCAGCAGGGGATGATGCGGCGATTGTGCCGGACGTGGAACTTACAGCGACCACAATGTTATTTCCATAGCACACCGATTGCCAGTTGGATGACTGGACAATGGTAGCAGTGATCCAGGTTGCGATACCTGTCGCTTGTGTTTGATATGTGGCAGAACCGGTTGGGAGCGCAACGAAGTTGATTCCTCCAGACATTGAAAAAGTATCATCAGCATTGACACTTCTATCGATTGTAATGGTTGCCATGTATAGGGAAAAATGAGCTAGTTACTCTATAAAATTTTAGCACATTTCACATGGTCATGGGACACGTTTTAATGGAGGTTGAGGATCTCTTATCGTCCTTGTGCTCGCATAAAATTATTCGCTGATTTCATCTGTATAGCGATCAGTAGTGAGATTACGATGTGCAGATTTAAAAATACCAATAGTTAGATATATAAGGCACGGTATAAGGAGTATGACTGCAGCATATGCAAGAGCAAGTGTCCATTGAAGTGAAATGAGAAATGCTTGTGTCGCAATTTGCTGAATTGCATATAGCTCCATAAGTGCCGCAGATATAAAAAATAAAGTTGCAGCTAAATAGTATCGCACGGGTGATAGTGTTTGAATAACAAGTGTTGAAGTGAGAAAGATAGCAAGTGTTTTCACGAAAATTGATACAGCTGTAAATGGGTATTTCGATATATGAATAGGTTGTAAAAATGCAAATGGAGAGGCGAGAACAAGGGTAAAGGGACCTGAGATAAAATCAAGAATATATCCGAAGATAAAAAGCCCAACCACTGCACTGACAAAATATTCAATCTTCATTATTGTGGTAATGTATTATTCATAACTTGGACGTCATGTATGTTATGCGAAATAACATATTGCGATGATTTGTCAGGTTTGACATCAAACGGGACATCAAGTGTGAGTGTGTTATGTGTATTTGCGGTGATTTTGCGGACCTGACCTTCACCGATTCCCCGTGAAATCCAAACAGGAAAGTCTCGATATGCATTTGGCGTCCATTTCTTCGTTTTATCTGTGAGAGATGTCATAGTTGATTTTGATACGACACCTAAATCATCTTCTGCTGGTTGCATTTTCGTATTCACAATATGTGCAAGATTTGGGTTATGTGAGATAAAATCATCAATAGGATACCACTCAAAATAGGTAGCTGGTGCTTGTCGATTCGATGCAAATTCAACTTTGACATATCCAGGATAGGATTGGTCATGAGTGACATTGAGACACTCACGAACGGATCCGTTTATGTCTGTAATCGTAATAGGATCTTTATTCATGATATAAGGGGCTATTATACTATCTTCTTTAGAAGACAGCATTGAAATAATCGTATGTCAATAAAGCACGTCCCGTCCAATTCGTTGAAAAGCTAGAAGCCCCTTTTGCATAACGGTAGGCACCACTTGAGTCTTCTTTGATGATATACCACGCCCCATTTTTTTCAACATAGCCATAATATGCAGGGATAGAGTCATCAACCTGTGTGATATTATACCCATCTGTCGGCAACTTTTCTGAGGGATCAATAAGTGTACCACTTGAATCTTTGACACCGACTGTACCAGGCCCCGGAACGCTTCCAAAAAAAGCGGCATCTGCTTTACCGGTAAATATTGATAATAGAAAAACGGATACACCCGCAGAGCCAATGAGTCGCAAAAACATGCGACGGTTTGCATCAACTGTTCCAGGCAGTATCCCTTCAGGTTGGAGAATTGCTGTGGCTTTTTTCTTGCCCGCAGATGGGAGAGACGCTTTTTTCTTATGGATGATTGGAGCTATGGGTTGTGCTTCGACTTCAGCTTCAGCTTGAGGTAATGCATGACGAGTACTTGGCATAATCATTCGCCAAAAATATGCTGCTAGAGGGAAAAACAAGATGCTACTGAGTATTTGAGGGATCGTCTGTGCATCCATAAATCCCACAAAGGTAAGTATCGTCAAGACAAAAACATTGTAAAGTACAAGTAATTTAATCATGGTCTTTTGGAGAATTGTGATTGCTGTGGGCTGTTATCTGGCCCTTGATGATGGATAACCGTATAGAGTGAACCTATCAAAAGAGCGATTAAAATTAACAAAATACTTACGTCTGCATGTGGTGAACCAGATGCTTCAGGCAATGATTTCTTATAAAACAACGAACGTGAAATATAGTATATAAAATAGCCACTTACGGGGAGAGACACAAGAAAAGGGGCGGGATTGTGTGATTGTACATACATGTTGACTCCGCTGATCGTCAGAAAGAGAGATGCGATAAGGCAGTAGATAAAGAATGGCTTTGATGTCCAGGTCATGTTTATGGATGTGGACTCATAATTGGTGTCAATGTTCCTGTCGGCGTTGCTGTTTCAGCTCCGAGGATGCCTTGAAGTGCATTGTCAAGCAAGATTGAGTCAGATGAGTTATCTATTTTCATGAGGCTTGATTGGATTAAAGTGAGCTTTGTATCGAGCTTGTCTATCGAACGTGCATTTTTCTTGAGAAGTGAAACGTCTGTTTCCATACTTTTCAGAGATGTCTGAATCTGTGATATTTTTTTATCAATTGAATTATTAGTATGTGGCTCTACGAGTGCTATATATGCGATGATACTTGCTGAGCATATGGCAAGTACAAGGCTCATGAGTAGTCCAAGTGGGATAGTGCTTGAATCATACGTTCGTGGTGTTCCATGCTCAACTTGATGTGAAGATGTATCTCGAGGCATTTTTCCTGTAACAAGAACCCAAAAATACATGCTTATGGGAAAAACGAGGACAGCCATCATAAAACCGCCTACGGTATGAGAAACAAAGAGTGACCATATAAATGATCCAGTCGCAATAATAAAGCTGTAATAGGCAAGGATAGTTTGAATTTTTTTCATATAATTCTCCTTTGATTATCTAAGTTTCAACAGCAAATATCAAGTCACAGGTAGACTTTAAATGACTCGTGTTTCAAAGTATACTCATAGTAATAGATATCTTTATGAATATTATGAATACACTAAGCTTGACAGCTCCAGATTGGGTTTGGATTATATTAATGAGTTTTATGGGACTCACTCTTGGTTCATTTTTTGGCGTGCTTGCAGATCGTCTCAGTGTAGGAGATACGCCAACTGGGCGGTCCAAGTGTGATCACTGTCGCAAGCAATTACACCCCCGTGATATGATTCCTGTTCTTTCGTATGTGCTGGCCCGCGGAAGGAGTCGGTGTTGTGGCAAGGCGCTTTCCAGATGGTATCCCGGCGTCGAGGTCATGACAGGGTTGGCCTATGCGGGACTGACGTGGTACGCGCTCGTGCTGATGCCTGGGTATACGCTGACACATATCGTAGCTCTTTTTGTTATCGTCTCAGCGTGTTGTGTCATTATCATGGCTGACTTCAAATATCATATTATTCCCGATATGATGAGCGCGCTACTAGCGCTTGTCGGACTTGCGCTGGCACTCATGGATGGACAGGCGGTCTATCACTTGACGGCTGGCATTGTGCTCTTGAGTATTCTGTATGCAGTGTATGCGTCCACTCGTGGGAAAGGGATGGGCTTTGGAGATGTGAAGTTTGCGGGTGTGATGGGACTGGTTCTTGGCTTGAAGGACGGGATGCTTGCTCTCTATCTGGCGTTTTTGCTGGGAGGCCTCTTTGGCATCGGCCTTCTTCTGGGGCGCCGTGCCGGCCTCAAAAGCTCTATGGCCTTTGGTCCTTTTCTCGTTGCAGGTATGCTCGTGATGCTCCTGTGCGGACGAGAGGTGTGGTCGGTGGTTGGGAAGCTTTTTTAGACTTTCTACCCACCGCATTTGAGATCTACAGCGCCTGGATGGTGGCTTTGCCTGAATATTTCCCTTGATGCTTGATGTTTGCGGTAACGAGCTTACCACCGACTGACTCAGCACACGCGATAAATACAGCATCGTAATAGGTCATCTCATACATTTGAGCAATATCGTAGGTTCTTTTTGTGATCTGCATTGTCATATCAATCCATATGATCGGCGATTCAGTAAGTGTTTGAAGTATAAAATGGGCATGAATAGCAGACATCTTTTTCTTGAGCAGGACATTTCCAATTTCATAGTGCGCTAATGAAGGTGCATAGATTGTGGTTCCTGTTTTTTGAGCTTCATTGTAAATTTTGCGAGCCTGTTGAGATTTTTCCTCATCAATAAACCATTTCGCAATAACAGAGCTATCAAGGACGAGTATGGTCGTGCCTTTGGCCATTATCGTTGGCGGTCTGCACTGATAATAGCGTCAGAAGTAGTTTTTGAGTCAGAAGGAAATGTTTGTGCAAGTTCAATTTTTTGAATACATTCACTCCAGGTGAGCTGTTTATTGTACGCATGTGGGGATACCATAACTGTATTTTCATCACAGATAGTAATGTCGACTGCAGAAAGAGGATACAGCCATGTAAGTGAGTCACGAATCGTATCAGGGATTGTCAGCTGGCCTCGATCGCGAATAATGCTTGTTGATTTCATATAATCATATTATCAGAAAATCAGAATATTTTCAATACCTTTTTAGGAGGCAATTTTGTTACAATACTCACACAGATTATTCATTTTAGATATTCATATGATTGAACAAACACTCGTCGTCATCAAGCCAGATGGCATAGTTCGGGGCTTGACAGGACAGATTGTCGCTCGATTCGAGCGTGTGGGATTGAAAATTGTCGCTGCAAAAATGATGCAGGTGACAAAGGATTTAGCTGAAAAACACTATCCTGCAGATCGTGATGAGCTTTGGGTAGCGATTGGTAATAAATCACTTGAAAACTATGCTGATGAAGGCCTTGATCCTATCAAAGAAATGGGAACTGCTGATCCAAAGGAAATCGGGGATAAGGTTCGTGTATGGCTTCATGAGTACATCACTGAAGGGCCTGTGTTTGCATTCGTGCTGGAAGGTCCACACTCAGTTGAGCTTGTGCGACAAATCACGGGTCACACGCTTCCGCTGAAGGCGTTACCAGGGACGATCCGCGGTGATTATTCCTTTGATTCATCTGCTTTGGCAAATGCAAAGAAGCGACCAATTCGTAACTTGATCCATGCATCTGGTAATCGTGAAGAAGCTGAGTTTGAGGTGAATTTATGGTTTAAGAAAGATGAAATTGTCTCATACAAGCGCGCTGAAGAATACGCGATGATGGGTTAATTGATAGCTTTTGATACATTAATAAGGTACTATGAGGTGGTCAAAATGGCCACCTCATGGTGAAATAACAGCATGGCATTCACAGACATCATTCAATCAACTCAAGGCGCATACTTGACTATCTCCGGTAAGACATACCTCAATCTTTGTTCAAATAATTATCTCGGATTTGCAGGTGATGAGCGTCTCAAAAAGGCATCAATCGAAGCGATACAAAAATACGGCGTCGGCACAGCCTCAGTTCGTGCGCTTGTTGGGACAAATGAACTGCATGTCGAACTCGAACGGCTTTTGGCGGAATTCAAGGGCACAGAAGATGCGGTTGTCCTCACCGGAGGATATCTTGCCAACATGGCAGCCATCACAACCACGGTCGGCAAGGATGATGTGGTCGTCTCCGATGAGCTGAACCACGCGTCGATCATCGATGCGGTCCGGCTCAGTGGCGTGCAGACGAAGTTTATTTACAAGCATGCCGATATGGCTGATCTGCGCCGTCAGCTTCCAGCGATTAGTGAGGCTGGAAAGGGCAAAACCATCCTCTTTATCACAGATGGCGTGTTTTCCATGGATGGGGATATCGCGCCGTTGGCTGAGCTTGTTGAAATCGTTGAAGCGTGTGGTGGTGTGTTGATGGTTGATGATGCACATGGTGAGGGTGTTCTGGGAAAAAGTGGACGCGGAGTTGTTGACCATATGGGCCTTCACGGCAAAGTTGATATAGAAATTGGAACACTTTCAAAGGCTTTCGGCGTCATGGGGGGATTTATCTGCGGATCAAAGGAGCGCATTGGCAAAATTCGTACATCGGGAAGGCAGTTCTTATTTACAAATGCACTCTCCATACCCGATACTGCTGGTTTGATTGAGGCAGTGAAGATTCTCATGGCCTCAGATGAGCGTGTGAAAGCACTTTGGTCGAACACGACATTTTTGAAGGAAGCGTTTGTGCAGGCTGGATGCGATATTGGCCACTCCCAGACGCCTATTATTCCTCTGATGATTGGTGATGAAGCCTTGGCAAAAAAATGTGCTCAGGAAGCAATGGAGCAAGGGGTGATGGCGACGCCGATTGTCTTTCCCATGGTGCCACAAGGCATGGCACGATTGCGAATCCAGCCATCAGCTGTCCATACACAAGCAGATCTCGAGAAGGGGGTCAGAGTGTTGGTGGGCGTTTTGAAGGCAAATGGGGTTGTCTAGCGAGGGGCTGGATAGACGATTTCGCCGTCAGGGCCGACGAAGACCACCTGACGGTGATCACAGTGCATACATTCAAGCAAAGCACGTGTTCCGTGTTGATAATTTTGGGTTACTTTTCCAAGCCCACGAGCACACATGTTTCCTGTTTTTATTTGTCTATAATCCCAATCAAAGTGTACTTCATCATGATCGGGTAGGTAATAATTTTCTCCAAGCGTGAGCCGTTGAGGTCGTGGCCGTGGCGCAAACGATGGGAATTCATTAATACTTACTGGCATAGGGCTTATAGTATAGCATGTAGTGACCTAGAAATCTAGAAACCTAGCGATCTAGAGATCTAGTAACCTAGGAATCTAGGGGGCTACAATTTTCAGATCACCAGATCACCAGATCACCAGATCACCAGATCACCAGATCACTACTTCACCGGATCTGCAAAGACAAGCATGCGCTGGAGAGTCGTTCCTGGAGGCCAGCAGGTTTGCAACGTGAGTGTCTCGACATCTGTCGTACGAGTGAGGTAGGACACTTCAGTTGGATCAACGATTGTCTGCCCAGTGACGAGATATTTGTGGCGGACACCTTGGTAGTATAGATTAATTTCATCACCTGGTTCAAGTTTATACAACAGATAAAAAAGCGCATTATAGCGACTCACATTTGAAAAGGTGTTTGTTGAATGGGCAAATAGATAGATATGGTGCCCTTCACCTGGGTTGCCAGAGCCAGACGCTTGTGCGACACCGCGCTTGAGTGCATCCAGATACTCACGCTCGTTGGCAGCATTGATTCCAGGGATGATCTGCGCATTTGCCCCGAGCTTTGGGATCAAAATAGAGTACTGGGGATCAACAGGTATCAGCGGTTGCACATGCCGACCTGCAAGGATATCACTGAGTCGTGGACCCGTTGTGGGGACAGCAGGGCGCGTCGTATCCTCTGCCACCTCATACGTATTCCCAAGGACGTGATTATAGGCATACTTTACCTCCTCCAGAATAGGTCGGTAAAAAACCCACGCAATCATATAGAGGGAGAAGAGGATTAAAAAATTTCCGAGTACGCGAACGGTGAAAATGCGAAGATATTCCCGGCGGGTATGATGAGGATGATATCGGTACATGGTCGCTTATTTCAATCCGACACTATACAAATCCATGAGCGCGCCTGATTGCGAGTTGAAATTTGTCAGGATGAACAGCCGACCATCTTTGGATGTGGCAAGGAATGAACTATCGAATGGTCCTGAGTATACGGTGCGACGATTCGTACCATCATAATCCATCGCAACGATCTTATCTGTATCTTTGTATATCAAGTGGCTCGATGTTGGATACCACAATAGCTGGGATGCGTAGTCAGCAGACGTGGCGTCTGGTTTGCCTGTCATCAGAAGGTAGTTACGATCTTCCTCAGCATCATAGACATAGACATTACCAGGCTCAATTGTGCGGATCTCTGGTGTCTGATTTGGTGAAATCAGAGCGGGTTTAATGATTTGAGGAATGGTCGCGCTTTGTGAAGCGGTATAGAGGATACGATTCTCATCTGGTGAGAATGCGATGACATCAAATGCAGTGAGCGCGACTTTGCCAAATGGCTTTTTGAATGCCTTAAAGGACTTCAAGCGAAGAGCTTCCTTTTCGTCTGCCCAGGCGGTGCGCACAGAGTCTACGGATGAGGTGACATCGAGTGGCTTTTCAGATAACGAATTGGAATCAAGCAGATATATTGAGCTCAGAGCCGTGCTTTTCTTTGCGTTTTTTGTGTCAGACGTGAGAGTTGTGTATGTGGTGACAAGTATCTGTTTCTCATCTGGTGAGAACTCGACGGTTGTTTGGGTAAAGTCAAATGAGCTTGGCTCTTGGGAGAAGGCAGATTTGAGAATAACGAGACTCAAAGGGTTAATACGGGTGATCGGGTTACGTACGTTTTCCAAAAGGTACAGGCCATCTTTCTCAACATCACCTTCATCAGAAATGATTATAATCTTATCTCCTGAGAGTGAGGCAAATGCCTTGACGACGCCCAGGGAGGTGAGGGGGGAGAGTGTGGGATTTTGTGGAAAGAGAAGGGCATCAGCCTGCACGACGAGCTCACCTTTGATCGTCAGCTGGCGCTTCCAGGGGGTAAAGCCATCTTTTTTGATCTCAACACTATATGATCCGGGATTGAGAACGATGTTAGAGTTTGTCGCGCCTCGCATTTCACCATTGATGAAAATTTTTGCGCCATCAGGATTCGATGAGGCAACAAGGATTCCTGTTGAGGTGACTTTCTTGTCTGATGGGTTGAAGCGATACCCACGTGCGATGGCAACCAGTGCACTCAAAACGACTACCAGCAAAGCGCCGAGAATCAATTTGCGTAAGAGAAATTTCATAGCATTAGTATACACTATGACGATTTCAAAATGTGATATGATAATGATACGAAGCGGTCAATTTGACCATATCTAAACACTATTTTAATGTATCATACTATGTCTTTTCGCAAGCGTGTCGCCATTGATCTTGGAACAGCAAATACACTTGTTTATATAGCAGGTGAAGGCATTGTGCTCAATGAGCCGACAGTTGTAGCCTATTCGGTGGAAAACCGGCATATTCTGGCTGTAGGCGATGATGCTCGTCAGATGCTTGGACGCACCCCTGGGTCGATCATAGCTTCGCGCCCCTTGAAGGATGGTGTCATCGCAGACTATACCATCACTGAGGCTATGGTGTCAT
Organism: uncultured Gammaproteobacteria bacterium; assembly: GCA_964477065.1. Taxonomy (GTDB): domain Bacteria; phylum Patescibacteriota; class Microgenomatia; order UBA1406; family HO2-37-13b; genus 2-02-FULL-43-11-A. The sequence goes on along the minus strand of CAYZCU010000021.1, from coordinate 6,582 downwards.
ATTTTTTGAAAAAAGCGATCAAGTCATTTACTTTCCGAACAGATTTGATGATATCCGTGCCTGGTGGATCAACGCAGGTAGAAAAGCGCGCGGTTGTCTCAGCATGTAAGAGCGCAGGGGCGACAGATGTCTACTTGATTGAAGAGCCCCTGGCTGCCGCTATCGGCGCGAGAATCCCCATTGCGCAGTCATCTGGGCATATGATCGTCAACATTGGCGGTGGGACGGCTGAGATAGCCGTGATCTCCATGGGACAGCTTGTGGTATACAAAAGTGTACGTGGCGCAGGTACACGGCTTGATGAAGCGATTATTGAATATATGCGTAAGAAGTACAACCTGATCATCGGTGAGCGCACTGCAGAGGATGTGAAGATTAAGATCGGCAATGCGGATCTTGAATCTGCGTCCCAAGACAAGTCTATTGAGGTAAAAGGTCGAGATTTTCAGTCGGGACTCCCCAAAATCATCCAAGTCACTGAGCACGCTGTATCTGAGGCTCTTCAAAAGCCACTCAAGGTCATTTTAGAGGGGGTGAAGGATGTTTTATCCGAGACGCCACCTGAGCTTTCCTCAGATATTGTGGATCGAGGTATTGTCATATCAGGTGGAACGGGGCAGTTAGGCAATCTCGATGTCTATCTGAGCCGACATACAGGTGTCGCCGCCTTTACAGCAGAAGAACCACTGTTTTGTGTGATACGAGGGGCTGGGATGGCAATTGAGAATCTCGATAGCTATAAAGACGCTATACGGTAGGTGTCGATGTGTCGCCAGGATGCGGGTTTGGGGTTATAATATAAGCAGTTCTCGTAGCCCAATGGATAGAGCAGCCGCCTCCTAAGCGACAGATGCAGGTTCGATTCCTACCGAGAACACAAGAGTTTGGCCGATAGTATTGGTGCGGTAGGGCATGTGAGGGAAATGAGAGGTGGGATGGTGTGATTGAGTGAGGCTTCAGAGGAGCTCATAGATTACTTATATAAGACATATCATAAATAGCATAAAAATAAAAAGTAAAGCGTATTATAGATCGCTAGAGAAGTCAATAAAAAGCTGTAATAATGTGAACAAAATACATCTATATGTGAGCTATGTGTGACTAATGATTAAACCTATATGAAAAAAACTTCCACAACTGATAAAAATCTCTTTGAGATTCCCTTTGAAAACCTTTCGCATGAGCAGAGCCGAGAGAATATTCTAAAGTACCTCTCAAACCCCAAAGGAAATTTTGTCATACAGTCTGTTAACCCTGAAATTTGCGTCCAGATGCAATCAGATCCTGAGTTTAAAAAGATTGTCTTGACAAGCCAAATGCATATTGTCGATGGCATAGGGGTTGTTGTAGCGGGCAAAGTGCTTGGTATCACGGTCGGTGAACGGTTCACTGGGGTAGACCTCGTGCATACCGTACTCACAGACCCTTCATTCCGGAGCTTTCGTGTTATGTTAATCGGTGGAAAAGGAAATGTAGCAGAGAGACTCGCTGACTGCTATCGGGACAAAAAATCAGGTTCAAATGTGTTTGGCTTTCAAGGTATTGAGGATATATCGCACGTTACCCGCGCGGAGGAGGAAAACCTGTTCTCAATAGTGGCTGAGCTGAAGCCACAAATCATATTCTTTGCCTTTGGATCTCCTGCTCAAGAGAAGTGGATATACGCACACCGAACTCAATTGCAGGGAATAGTGTGCGCAGGTGTAGGTGGTGCATTTGATTTTCTCGCAGGCGATGTAGGCCGAGCACCTGCCTTTGTCCGTAAGATGGGCTTCGAGTGGCTGTATAGGCTGATTCTTCAGCCTTGGCGCTGGCGCCGTCAGCTGAGACTTGGGGCTTTTGTAGGCCTCGTTCTCAAAGAAAAGTTACATCACGTATTTCATGCCTAAGTTAGGCTCAGTTCTCAAGCACGCATCACGGAGTCGCAGGGCTCGTGCAAGCCTCAAGGATGTCATTGCAGTTGCTACATACTTTAGTCACTTCTCATATCCTGTGACTGCGTATGAATTGTGGTGTTTCCTTCCTGTGGCATCCTCACTTAAGGAAGTTTCAAGGCTTATTCGTAGAGCTGTTGAGGAAAAAAAGTTTGTTAGGCTAAAAAATACTGACAAATATGCCCTGGGGGGGCATGGTATATATGATGATATTCGGACTGATAGAGCGATCAATACTCAAAATATTGTTACTTCAAACGCATACTTTTTCAAATTGATAAAATGGATCCCATGGATACGGCTTGTGGGTATTTCTGGTTCATGTGCTATGAACAATGCAACGCACGATGATGATCTTGATATATTCATCATAAGTGCCCCCGGGCGTATGTGGTTAAGTCGCATCAGTGCAGTCTGTATTGCTAAAATAATCGGAAGACACAGAAAGTACCAAGATGTGCAAAAGGGTCACTATGCTGGTAAGATTTGCCTGAATTTATTTTTTGATGAAAATGCCGTTGAGATATCTCATGACCGAAGAAACCTTTATACAGCACATGAGGTTGTCCAGATGCGACCAGTGATGATGCGGGGAGAGGCATACGCATCGTTTATTCAAGCGAATAACTGGGTGCAGGAGTACTTTCCAAATGTCGAACTCAGCAGTCAGATAGATAAGGCTGGGTGGCGTCATCAGAGGAATGAGGTGTGTATGCTTCCTGATACTCGTACAGGGTCATGGCTGGGAGATGTAGGTGAGTCTGTGGCTCGCTGGTTTCAGCTCAAGATTATGCATGCGCAGACGCAGGAGCTTATATCTGACAAACAGCTTTGGTTTTTCCCGCAGGACTTTAGCATACAACTACGCAAGAAAATACCCCTATAGGTATATGATTCTCCGCATTGTGCGCAAGCTCGATCGAGGTGAGATTAGCGAAGCTCTTCAAGTGTTGTTGACAGGCTATCTGTCCCATCAGTATATGTGAAGCGAACATGTGTGCATGATGCAGGTGCCGTCGTGAAATAGGTTTTGTCAGAACAGGTGAGCGGGAGCTCTGTGCCGTCCTGGCAGGTAGCTTTCAGAGCGCATTTGAGGTCAAGTAGGGTCGTACATGAGACAACATGGCCACTTTCGAGCTTGACTTGCCCGATGCCCCCTTCGCAGAGAGTTTGTGCTTGTGTGGATCGAGTTTGGGGTTGGCTGAGTAAACTTGCGAAATAGGCAAGGCCTGCGGAAGCAAGTATGGCAAATGAAAAGACCATAACTTGAGAGATTTGAGGCATAGGGATTTTCCATGACCTGTAGTAGGCGACCTTTGCATCTTGCGCATCCTTGAATGCGAGCAAATCATCTGCAAACGCAAAAATCTCGCCCGTTGATTTAGATTGAAGGAGCGTTACGTGTTGGGGGATAGAGGGTGAGTCGATACGTGTCAGGAGAGAGCCATCTCGGGGGGAAACTTTGTCGCCACCTGATAGGACATCTGAGAGCTTCATCATGCTGAGGCGCTGTGCGTCTTTTTGAGTCGTCCGATTGATTTCATTTGCCTCAAAGAGTGTTCCACCACAGTTATTACAATGCTCAACCTGAACATTTTCAAGCTCAACAAGTGTCAGTATGTGCTTGCAATTCGGACAATGCATATCATTGATTATACAGGTGAAAAACTATGATATGATAGGGGCATATGCCTTTTAAGAATCCATTTTCTCACGTGAAGAAATCATCCCCATCTCGTACAAAACGTAAACGTCCGGGACGCCCGAAGGAAAAGTGGGACTTTGAAGATGCACACGATGTACGAGCTATGATGCTTGACCTTGTCAAAAAACTGGACATGATTCATATCGACACCGAACGTGTATTTTGTGTGCGCAGTGATGGCAGTTCGGCTCGTGCGTATGCACGCGTGTGGGGACTATCGAGAATCTTTCAAATGACTGCAGGCTATAAAGCTACGTACGTGATAGAAGTGCTGACGCAACATTTTGATAAACTGCCTTTGCAGGAACAGCGAAAAGTAATCATTCATGAACTTCTCCATATTCCAAAGACTTTCTCTGGTGCATTGTTGTCCCATAAGGGACGCAATCATCGTGTTGATGATGTCGAGGTAGATCGTCTGTATGCGAAGTTGGAAGATTAAGGGAGATTACGGTCGAGGTTACTCTGCGCAGGAAGCAATGACGTGTGCTGTAGTCCCAAATTCAGTTGCATCATTTAGTATGCGGTAATCGTGTATTTGTGCTCGTCGAGGAAGGTCAGTTGTAGATACTCTGAATTGCACTCCATTTCCAGCATCAAGAAGCGTAGCTTGTCCACCATACGTCATTTTCAACTGTCCTCTACGACCAGTTGGATCAAATCTTCGATTGCCAGCAAAAAATGGACCTGTCATGTCTGATTCAACCTGTGCACCACCAGGGCAATGAGGTTTAGGTGCAGTTGGGATTCTACGCTCTCCACACCCAGCGAGGGATGCTGATAAGGCGAGCACTGATACAAAGCTATCAATTTTTTTCATGGACATAGTCTACTCCTTTTACCATAAAAGTCAATATCGTATCTGCGGAGGCGATGGGATTCGAACCCATGGGAGCTTTTTAGACTCGCAGGTTTAGCAAACCTGTGCACTGGGCCACTATGCGACGCCTCCAATATCAACTTACATTTCGGCAGTGCACAGTGGCCTGGGCCAATAGTCTGTGCGACGCCTCCAACATCAACTTACATTTCGGCAGTGCACAGTGGCCTGGGCCAATAGTCTGTGCGATGCCTCCAAAAAATTCACGTACAATTTCGATAGATCTGTATGTATTTTAACATAGCAGGACGTGGCATGGTAAAATACTGCCTATGTCAAAACCCGATCTCGCATATCAACTCAGACGTCACGAACGTGCGCGTAAATTACGACGCATGACTGCCGGATTATATATATGTGCAAATCTATTAGGTATTCCAATAATCTATGAGGGGGTGAATGCTGTGACTCGACAGGGTTGTGCACGAGATTTGTTATGTAATATATCTCGTGAAACGCGCAGAGAAATTATCGCTCATGAATATGAAGATGGACGATTTGCAGATGTTGCCACAGCAATGGGAGCTGCCCTTGTGGCGGGAAACATTGTCTATTTTATGAATGGGAATAAAACGAACCGTTGATTACTCAAAAAGACAGGTGTATACTCCATAAATATGTCAGATGATAGAAAAGAATTATTTCACATCTCCGAACCTGCAGCAAATGAGATTAGACGTACAGTAAAACGTGTGGGATTCATCGGTGGTGTGATAACTGGAGTTAGTGGCTTAGTTATGTTTGGGGGAGGTTTATGCACTCATATAGATAGTTGCATGAGGATTGTCGGTCCTTCTGCAGAGCCTCCTGCTAGTCCATCAACAATGATTAGAATGCTTACGGCTAGTATCATTGGTGCAGCTGTTGCACATCGAGCAAGCTATATAAAGGTTGAGAGATAATTATCGAATCTCCTCAAGATTGATCGTCTCAACAATCTTCTGAGCGACAAAAGCATGGCCTTCATCTGAAAGATGAATGTTATCACTTGTATTAATAAGTTCACGTTTGCCACGCTGGCCATCGAGGGATGGCGAAAAAGCATCAATGACAGGTACTTGTAACGTCCGTGAAAGTCCGAGCACATTGTTCAGTTGCTCAATGATATGACCTGTGTGTACCCACGCATTGTTGGGTTCCCAGATCACGCCTGCTTCGCCAATACCGAAACCAGTTCCCAGCGGAGCTGGTTCTGCAAGCATGTAGACATGAGGCGTGACCGTTTGTGCTTCCTGCACAAGTCGTGTGTAGTCTAGCCAGTGCTGAGTGGCATCATGAGGGTCAAAAAGATTATACGCTGATGATCCCACAATAATCACGTCCGGCTTTAATATGTCTACGGACTCATAGTGCCGATCTTTATAATTGAGTGATTCATGAAAGTCCTTCAAATTTTGCGTGACTGTGCGAGCCCCTTTTGCATAGTTATATATATAAAATCGCGTGTCCGGATATTTTGCCTTAAGCGCTGTGCGCAGTGGTGTCACGTTCGTGCCCATTGTTTCAACCATTGCGTCACCCGTTAAAGCAATCACAAAGGAGCTTTTTTGAAGTTGTGGCTGTTGAGGGGTGGGCTGTATAACTGTCTGTGTCCCGAGGACAACAGATGTATCTGGCAGATCCGCATTTTCTTGCGTCACATTATTCACGTCCGAAATCTCACGGACGTGTGAGCGGGGAATCTTGCCGATTGACGCCTCAATTTTGACAGTATATGCTTCAAACCCAATATAAACGAGCGCTAACATGACAAGTAAGATTGCCTGACCGATGAGTAGGGTCATGTGATGATTCACATCTGCATGAGTAGGCGAGTGTGAGATAGAAAAAATGCCCCGCAGTTTCTCAGAAAACGTACGATCATCTCCAGCAGGATTGAACTGATACGATATCATATATTTTCAGTATACAGTATAATAACTCTCGAGAAATCAGTAGAGTTTGAGGAAGCAATGCACGCGATTTTCACAGAGTATTTATTCAATTTTGATACAGTATGTGAAAGTTATTTTGAAGCTTTGCTTCAACTAAGTATGTGTAGCATAGACTTATTCTAAAAGGGA
>CAYZCU010000020.1:0-17566 GCA_964477065.1 uncultured Gammaproteobacteria bacterium | reverse complement strand
CTTTCAATTCATAATGAAGACATTCAAGTTGGTGTATGGCGCTATGATATCGTTGGACTAACAGGAAAAGTTGTACCTATTTTTTTGCTTGATACGGATCTTCCAGTAAATTCAGCCTGGGGACGCGAGATCACGCGACATCTGTATGCAGATCGCGGAGATCTGCGACTTTCACAAGAGCTCGTCCTCGGGATTGGTGGGGTCAAAATGCTTCGCCAGCTTGGATATAACCACATACAGTCTTTTCATATGAATGAAGGGCACTGTGCATTCGTCCCTCTTGCACTTCTTGAGGAATTTGAGTATAAAAACGAGCCCGTCCGCAAGCTGTGCACCTTTACCACGCATACCCCCATCCCCGAAGGCCATGATGTCTTTGAGTATGATTTTGCCTATCAATACGCTGAAAAGTATCTCCCTTGGCATATTCGAGATATCGCCGGTCAGGACAAGCTCCACATGACCCAGCTGGCAAGTACGATGAGTTCCTATACCTGTGGTGTCTCTGAAAAACATGAGCGCGTTGCTCAGCATATCTTTCCGAACCTCACATTTCACCATATTACCAATGGCGTCCATCATCGGACATGGATACACCCATTGCTTCAGGATCTGTATGAAACATACATCCCCGGAAGTCTTGACGACCCAGGCAAATTGAAATCTTCTGCGAACCTGCTTCCGGATGACGCACTGTGGCAGACACATCAACAGTGTAAACACGAACTTATAGCATATGTGAATACACACCAAGGTGCCTATGCCTCTGAATCACCAGAGCCATTTGATGAAAATACGCTTACCATCGCTCTTGGACGCAGGCCAGTAGCATACAAACGCCCCTTGCTTCTCTACCATGACATCCAACGTCTTCTCGCCATTGGAACAGGGAAAATTCAAATTATCCAGTGTGGCAAAAGTCATCCTCATGACACAGCTTCTCAAGACATCGTACAGGAAATCATCCGCATTTCTCAGTCTCTGAAAGGGAAAATCCGCATTGTGTATGTTGAAAATTATTCGCCCTATATAGCCCGCATGCTTGTCTCGGGGGCAGATGTGTGGCTCAATACGCCTATGCAACCACTTGAGGCATCAGGCACTTCAGGTATGAAGGCCAGCATGAATGGCCTCCTCAATCTATCCGTGCCAGACGGCTGGTGGCTTGAAGGTGCACGTATGGAGCCTGATGCTGGGTACTCCATTGGATCAGAAATAGCAGGATTGGAAGCCTCATTTGATGATCAAGCAGATGCACAGTCACTCTATGATCACCTCGAAACATCTCTCATTCCTCTGTATTATGAAAATAAATCTGAATGGATTCATCGTATGAAATGCTCTATCAAGCTCGGAGGCTATTTCAATACGCACCGATGCGTGAAAGAATATAAGAAATATGCATGGGAAAATCAGACATAACGAGGCTTGTTTTTTTATTGTAGAGCTACTAATATAAACATATGGTGTATCTCTTCCTTGGAAAAAATAACATAAAGGTCATTGGCATGACCAAAACGCTTCTCGGCCAGTACACCGTCGCCCACTTTGCAAAAACACATACATCAGCATTTATAGTTGATGGGGCGCTCCAAAGTGTTGATCTCATCGCAGGCGCTATCAAAGAGGCGATGACCAGTGCACAACCTGCACCTCTGACTGATAGAGACATATCCTTAACCTTGCCACAAGAACTCTTTACGTTTGGTCGTTATGCCATCCCAACGGATATCTCCCCGAGTGCACTCATGCCATTCGTTCAAGATAAGGTTCGGACTGACATGAAGTTGCATCTCGAAAATGTCCATATCGACTATATCATGATGAACCGAGATGGAGCACAAACAGTCTTCATCTACGCACTCGATAAGAATATTGTTGAATCTCTCAAAAACACACTTGGGCTCGTTCAGCTCAAAATTGCCCGTATCATTCCTGAAACATGTGCATACTACACGCTTTTTGAGAAAACACTGCGTAATGACAAAAAGGAGTATGTCCTCTTTGCAAATTATGAATCTCATGGCGCGTATGCGTATCTGTATGATTCAGCTGGTCTGCTCAATACAAAACGCTACGAATTTGGAGATGATTTCAAGACGGATATGCATACCACCGTCCTTGCCCTTGAACAGGAAAATACAAAGCTCAACCGACTGATACTTTCTGGCACTGAATCACGCACCGTTCGACAAGATCTTTTTACAAAAGATGTTGGAGCTTGGACAAATCCACTTGAAAAGATCATTGATAATTTTTACCGTGATTACCTCAAGATGATCATTCCACAGGAAAATGGAACGCTTTCGATCCTCCAATATGATGTTTGTTTCGGCTCATTTATTTTCAGCGAAGAGCATAAGGAGTTTACCTTGATGAATGGAGGCGCGACAAACAACACACCAACATTTTCTTTTTCGCGTCCGAAGCAAACACACCAACCTTCCTTTGCACCTGCAAAAAATGGTATTATGCGCGAAATATTTAACCTCAAAACCCTCAGTATATTTGCTGTTTCGTTTATCCTCTCATTTGGCATCATGTATGGCGGATCGTATCTGAAATCAACAGGCTGGAAACTGCCTGCATTCCCACAAGTTAGTCAAAAAATGGCTTCAAAGCCAACCCCTAAACTGACGCCGAAACCAACGAAAGCACCAACACCCACGCCAACTATTGACCGTGCGACGCTCAAAGTCAGAGTCCTCAATGGAGGAGGCGTTCCTGGCAAAGCAGGTGACGTCAAGACGATCCTCCAAGACGCCGGCTATACAGACATCGTCACCGCGAATGCTGATACGTTTGACTACACCAAGACAGAATTGCAACTGTCCAAAAAAGCATCAGGTGCACTCGCGCTGATTACGAAAGACCTTGCTGATTATGTCAAAATCAAAGATGCCAAAACGATAACTGATACTGATGAAACTGCTGACATCATTATCACGATCGGTGAAGACTTCCAGTAGACTGTCCAACTGAGCTGGTATACTAGTCACATGGACGAACGATCCGAACTTCTATCTAAACGGCTTGATGCACTCCAACAGCAAGTCCGCTTGGATGCGGTCACTGAAAAACTTAAAAGCCTGCAGGCATTGACCTATGATGATGCCTTTTGGACAGACCACGACCATTCACGTGAGGTTTCACAAGAAATCACCCGACTGCAAAAGGATCTGGATGACCTCGATATGCTTCAGCTTCTGCTTGAAGCTGGTGAGCTTGATGAGATGGAAACATTACTTCGAGAGTATGAAATTAGGCTATTCCTCAGTGAGGAGTTTGACACAAAAGATGCAATCTTGAGTATCCATGCAGGTCAAGGAGGAACTGAGGCTATGGATTGGGCGGCGATGCTCTACCGCATGTACTCTCGCTACTGTGAACGAAAAAAATATGATGTTGAGATTCTTGATATGGTCAATGGTGAGGAGGCGGGTATTAAATCTGTTGTGATGAAGATCAAAGCGCCATTTGCCTATGGCTACCTCAAAGCTGAGGCAGGTGTCCATCGCCTCGTGAGGCAGTCCCCCTTCAACTCAGCCGGTTTGCGACAGACTTCGTTTGCCCTTGTTGAGGTGCTACCTGTCATCAAAGGGCAGGATGTTGAAATCAAAGATGATGACCTCGAATGGCAATTTTTCCGATCAGGTGGCGCTGGAGGACAAAACGTCAATAAAGTCAGCACGGCGGTGCGATTGATACATAAACCCACTGGCACGATGGTTACGTGCCAACAAGAGCGCACGCAAGAGAAAAATCGCGGGATCGCACTTGAGCTCCTTCGAGCTAAATTATGGCAAGTGGAACAGGAAGAAAGAGAAAAGAAAATGGACTCATTTAAAGGGCCCAAAATGGCCTCATGGGGACTTCAGATCCGATCATATGTCTTACATCCGTACAAGCAAGTCAAGGACGTCAGAACAGGCTATGAGAGCAAGAACCCAGACGAGGTTTTGGATGGTGCCATTGATCAATTTATTGAGGAGTATCTTAAATTGAGAAACGCTCAGTAATCTGCTATCCTTTTGATATGGATGAAAATATTGTTCACCCCTTACCAGTTGATGAACCTATGACATCGGTCGTCGAAGAAATCACTATGAAAAATGCTTTTATCATCTTTATGCTCGTCATCGTGATGGGCGTTGCAAGCGGTTATGGACTGAGCTATCTATCTGGCACCCAAAATGGTGCAAAAACAAATGCCTCTGGCACAAAAACCATGTCTGGCAATGATGACGTCGCATCATCTGCAGGCATTGCTGACAAAAAAACCTTTCATGACAATGCAGAAGGAAAACTTGTTGATAAAACAGCCAAAGATCCTGAGGAAGGAAGCTTTAAGCTGATTCGCCCCGGTGGTGATTCACAAACAGTCTATCTCACCTCAAGCACCGTCGATATGTCTGAGTTTGTCGGCAAAGAAGTCCGCGTCTATGGAGAAACATTCGCCTCAGATAAAGTCGGCTGGTTAATGGACGTCGGCTTTATAGAAGTTAAAAAGTAATGTAGAAATCTAGTGATCTAGTGATCTAAACTAGGTTACCAGATTACTAGGTTACTAGATTCCCAATTACACCATGATCGTCTTTGATAACGTCACCAAATCATATCCAACAGGCACCATCGCACTTCAAGATGCGTCCTTTACTCTGGATGATAATGATTTTGTCTTTCTCGTCGGTCCATCAGGGGCTGGCAAAACAACCATTTTACGCATGATTTTGCGTGCTGTTGTGCCAACCTCTGGCTCTGTGATTGTCAACGGCGACGATGTAGCAGATCCGCATTACTCTGCTATCCAGAAGCTTCGCCAATCCATCGGCGTCGTTTTCCAAGACTTCAAAATTTTGCATGACAAAAATGTCTATGAAAACATCGCCCTTGCACTCAAGGTGACTGGCTACCCTTCACATATGATCCACTCGCAAGTACATGAGGTTATTGAGCTTGTTGGACTTCCACACAAACTTGACATGTTTCCCGTGCAACTTTCAGCTGGGGAATTGCAACGCGTCGCCATAGCACGTGCTATTGTTGGTGATCGAAATATTATTCTTGCGGATGAGCCAACAGGGAATCTTGATCCCAAAACAACGTGGGAAATCATGAAGATTTTCAAGAAATTAGAAGGTGAAAAAACCATTATCATAGCAACGCACAATGTTGATATCGTCAATAGCTTCAAAAAGCGTGTTATGACACTGGAAAATGGAAAAGTTATCAATGACAAGCGGGGTGCTAAATACGAATTATGAACGAGATCGCCACATCAATCCGTCGCTCACCTTACCAATCACTGGGTTCATTTTTGATACTTTTCTTTACGATGTTTTTAGCTCTCTTCTTTTTTAATATCACCTCATTTTTTCACAGTATGCTTAACTATGTTGAAGCGCGACCACAAGTCATTGTGTACTTTGATCTGGATGCACAAGAGAAAGATATTTTGTCACTTAAAAAAACGCTTGAGGCCTCCCCAAAAACCACAACCGTCACGTATGTTTCCCAAAAACAAGCACTTCAGATATACCGTGACTTAAATAAAGACAACCCACTTCTTTTGGAAATGGTTTCAGCCCAAACACTTCCTGCATCATTGGAAGTTTTTGCAACAAAGCCAAAATATTTAGCTGAAATTGCACGCAGTATTGAGAAAGAAAAAATTGTTGATGAAGTTAATTATCAGGAAGTCATCGTCGAAAAATTGGTCACACTCACAACCATTTTGCGTCGAATCACGCTGGGACTTTTTGTCTTCTTAGTGATTATTTCAATGACAGTCATGCTTGCAACAACCGCTTTCAAGATTGCGGTCAAACGTGATGAAATCGAGGTTTTACAACTGATCGGCGCATCGAAATGGTACATCCGTAAGCCGTTTTTGCTTGAAGGAAGCTTGTTCGGGCTTGTCAGCGCGACACTTGCATTCGGATTGTACTATGGCATTTTTATGTACTTTCAGCCATTTTTGATGTCATATCTCAGTGGCATACCACACCTTGCATTTTTTGACTATGCGTGGCTCAATCTCTATGTGTTCCCACCCACGCTTGAGTATGTCGCTTTGACCTATATGCTTCTTATTTTATTCGGAGTAATACTGGGGTACATTGGGAACTTTGTAGCAACCTCTAAGTACATCAAGTGATTTCATAATTCTTTCATAATCGTATGGTAGGATCAGTCCATGCGTCGCATAATATCTCTCGTTGTACTCTGCTTATGGGCTTTCATAGGTGGACAGGTGCAGGCAGAAGTCATCATGACAGAAGTTTATCCCGCACCGTCTGAAGGCTTTGAATGGGTCGAGATCTGCAACACTGGCCCAGAAGGAGTGTCCCTCGCTCAGTACACACTTCTCGACAGCTCAGGGAAAAAGCTGACCGTCCCTCAAATACTTCTTGCGTCACAACAATATGTCCTTGCCACCTCTTCAAGTGTGCTCAACAATACAGGTGATGCCGTCTATCTGCAAAAGAATGGTCTCACTATCGAGTCAATGAACTATGACACTGCTGTCAACGCACAACAAAGCTATATCTCCTGCAATGCGGTGTGGACGCTTACCAATATCGTCACTCCTGGTTTTGAAAATATAGGATGCTCTATAACACCACAAGTGCTTGCCACACCGACCTCCTTGCCAACGATCACTCAATCACGAATCACACCAACGACACTACGACTGACACCATATATGCCTCTTGAAGCGAGCATATCCTTACATCCAACTGCACAACCATATATTCGTAAACGCGTTTCATTTCAACAAAAGCATGCGACGTTTGTCTTGGGAGAACAGATATCAGTTGCTCCTTCAACGACACCTAAGCGACATCTCGTACCACAGGACCTGCACATCACACCACTGTACAACAGCACCCGACTTAGTTTTGGAGCCCTCCTCATAACATTAGCTATCTTGCTATCAGGGCTTACCATCTACAGATCTGCACAACGATTTAAAAATTCGTATAATGAGATTCATGATACGTAAGATATATCGATTCATCTGGGCATGGGGCCCTCCATTGATACTCATGGGCATCATATTTTTCCTCTCATCACGGCAAAAAATTTCTGTCTCTGAAGATCTTGATACAAATTTTATCGTTTTTAAAACACTGCATATGATTGAGTATGCGTGTCTCATGCTTTTTTATGTACGAGCATGCATTTTGAGCACAAAGTTATCTGCACGAGAAATCGTCCTTTTGTCTGCTTTGATGACAATACTTTATGGCATATCTGATGAAATTCATCAGACGTATGTGCCGACGCGAACTGGAAAAGTACATGACATCCTCGTTGATAGTATTGGTATCTGCGCTATGTACATCACAACCTCTCGGTACTTCACCACATTGAAAAAATATGTGACTTGAGTATGGCTGACGGGTTCATTACAATGGTTAGATGAAACGATTTTTCAGCTACATTCACCACCTGGTGATTCCTTCTCATCGCAATAACTATCGTGCAAAAGCACTGCATTTGGACTTTCTGATCGCACTCCTTGCACTTGTCAGTGTTTTTTCATGGACGACGCATTCTTTGGAAGGGTCAGGGGTTCTCGGCATAGCCCAAGATATTCGCATCGAGCGATTGTATGCACTTACGAATGAAGTGCGCACAAGCCAAGGCCTCCCCCCACTGCGCTACAATGACAAACTAGCCCGAGCTGCTGAAAACAAGGCCCAGCACATGTTTACACATGACTATTGGGCTCACTTTGGGGCGGGAAAGTCACCGTGGGATTTTATACTCGATTCAGGCTATTCATATGAGGTTGCAGGTGAGAATTTAGCAAAAGGATTTATGTATTCCGAGTCAGTAGTTGAGGGGTGGAAAAATTCGCCGACGCACTATGCCAACCTGATCCGTCCAGAATATGATGAGGTCGGATTTGGCGTTTCAAATGGCGTCCTTCAAGGTGAAGAAGTGACACTTGTCGTCCAAATGTTTGGAAAGCAAATTGCACAAGCTCAACCAGAACCAAGCACAGTAGCTCAATCCCAGCCACCAGAAACCATCCAACCAGACACACAGAAAGTAGTCGCATCAGGCGTCTCAACAGAAACACCGCAAAAATCTCTCACGACACCGTCTCGTGAGACCCAAGGCCAATTTTTGAGTGCACCAGTGCTGGGAGATTATGTTTCTGCGCAAGCCCTCCGGATCAACTGGACCACATTTGTCATCGGTTTCCTTCTTCTCGTACTCCTCTTGGATATCTATTTCGCTCATAAGTACAAACTCATTCGTATAACAAGCAAAAACGTCGCACATATTATCTTTTTAGCCTCATTGATCATCGGCATTATGGTGATTAAGAATGGTATTATTTTATAACGTCATCAAGACACCGTCACAACATAACCATGCTCAGAAAACACACACTTATCGGCAAAGTAACGCAGGACATCCATTCACATATTGCTGAGTACTCGTTGTTACTCATCTCATCAGGGCTTTTTGTGACCTTCCTCGCAATCTTCCGCGCACAACCGCGCAAACAATACATCGTCACCACGATATTTGTGCTCTACTACATCACCTGGGGAATCATTCACCATATTCGTGACCAATCATTGCACCTCAAGATCATTCTGGAGTACATAGCTATCGGAGCTATCGCGGGCATGCTCATGCGCGGGTTGTTGTTCTAAGAAGTAATCTTATCTATTCAATTGACAAAGTTTTATGGTTATATGACTATGGTTTTGGTGGCCCTAAAACATCGCGGATATCTCGTAGTAACTTCTTTTCAGCTTCAATTTTATCGTATTTGCCTTCTTTAAGATCCTTCAAATTATTCAATCCAGGTCCGAATATCGGGAATGGCTTACCAATGATAGGCATCTTTAATAGCCATGGAAGTCCTTGCATGAGTGCCTTTTGTGCATCTCCTGCAAGATCAATTCCATTGCCAAATACGCCCTTCTTAATCTTTTCTATCATTCCAGGTGACATTGCAAGTAAGGCAATTCCAATGAGATAGCTAAACGACTGAGGTTCAACTCCAATAAGAAATGGAAGTCTTAAACCTATCCCCGTTGATTCGTAACTGAGTATTAGGAAACTAAGCATCGAAAATATGATAAATATTGGGAATACTGAAAGCTCACCCATGAATGCCATAATCCACTGCTTAAACCCAGATTTGCCGGGAAATATATCTAATACGAGAAGCAGTGGAGCAAAAACAACATATAGGATGATCCGAATGTATGCCATGAATAACATCACCAGAATTTTCCATGCTGCGTACAATATTGCAGCAAGCAAAATGACCCCGAATATAATGGCAGGAAAGAAAATAAGTAATATTAAAAATCCATATGTCTGCATAAAAAGTATAAATGCCCTCCATGAAATTATTGAGACAAGCGCTTCTCCACCTGCTGCCACCCCAGCTCCAAGACTACCAATCAAGCCTGTTGGAGAGGCAGCGATACCAGCTCCAACTGCAGTTGTGACAAGATCAACCATTTCTAAGAATGATAATACTGGATCGAGCAAAACACCAATCACATCCTTCAAACTTCCAGCTGCCATGATAACAGCTACATATTTGTATCCAATTACCCATAGGACAGCATTTATTAACAATCTAATTTCATCTCCAAATATGTTGAGGAGTGAGTCAGGGATTTTTATAAGAATTGTCATCAGTCCTTTCCAAAATCCCCCTGGTCCGATTAATGCATACAAAATACCCTGAGGACCACTAAACAAATATTGCTGAATCAAATCTGTTAACTCTGCTTTTGGAAAAACAATTGGGCCAAATATACCGATTGCAAGTCCAGAGACGACATACATACCATCTATCAAAAATCCAGATATTGCAAACGACATTTGAATTAATATCATAGTCCCTATGAGACGGGGAAGTAAGTTTTCAATGGTCATCGAAACATTTGCACTAAATGCTGACCTGAACATGACTGCAAAACCAGAAAAAAGCATAACAAGGGTTAATACTACGAAAACGACATTTCTCATTTGTTGCCATAGGTATGCATATGGCGCAAGTCCACCAAAGCCATATCCTTGAGCAGCATAGGCATTTGGAATAATACCAGCTCTGCTTGCAAGGTTTTCAACGGTAGTCACTCCTGACGCAGGCATATTTGTATAGGGGAACATGGCAAAGTGTATCCCTTTCCCAACAATACTTTTGGATATGTCTCTTTCATCTGTAACATATGGATCACTATGACAAAGTTCACCGACAGTTCTACATAATATTTCACGCTCGAATAAAACCTGTTTACGAACTTGCTTATCAGAGGATGTTAACATCTTTTGATGACGTAGGAGTGTTGACTTTTTGCTTTCTAGTGCTGAATCTGATACAGATCTATGATCCGTGTGAAGCATTAACCTTCCAAATATGCTTAGCACGATCATCGTTACAGCACATACAATAAAGATTCGGTATATCAACGTAAAAAATGGTGAAGTATAAGCTTTGAAGCTATCTACCATGTGAAACTTCATGCTTTTATTCTAGTTAATTGGCGACCCATATTCAATGATGAGCGAGTCAATCTGCGCTTCACTGAGGCCAATTCCCAGAAGCCACTTTTGCACATCTTCCTGCACCTGCTGAAGAGATAAAGCTTTGGGCTCAACAGTGAAAACGAGTGCTTTTCGGGCAGGATCAATAGCATATGTCATCTTGAATGTCGCTTCATCAACAGGCAAGAGATTGGCAAGATACGTCGTGGGCGAGTTGATGCGATCATACTCTTTCATGCGATCCAATGATTCCTGTGGCATGGCAGGTGAATTGTTGATGGGGCTTACTTGCTTAACTGGCTGATCCGACTTCAACATGACATACGCGACAACACCTCCGATGATAATGAGGACTATACTGCCAACAATAATGCCGATCTTTAGTTTTATGTTCATGGTTTCTTTTGCCACCGATAATAACCTGTCAAAAGTGGATTCGATCTCTCAACCACCATGGCGCTGATACATCCATTGCATGTCGTATATTTTGCACCAAGGTTGGCTTGCAAAACGGTAAATTGAGCTCCGTTTATCGTACCATTCACAAAAGCGATATGTCCAGCTCCTGGATTCCCTTTTGCATCATAATCTCGGAATTTTGCGAAATCTCCGGGAAGGGGAGGCGCAACATTTTTATTGATAAAGGCAAGCTCATATTGTTTAAATCCTGGATACGTTACAATAAGTGGTTCCAGCAAACTAGCTGCTGTACTGTTTGTACTGGGCCATGTCCCCCCCTTTTGGCCAGTATAGAGTGACATAAATGCCTTTATATAGCCAACACATTGAAAGTCACTAAGTTTCTTATTCGCCTTATACAGGGCACTCATTTCATTCTTAATCTGGGCTTTAATGACATCAAGGTTTGCTATCGGGATGTTCACCTTATCGACGCAAGACATATCAAACACATGGAGCTCGTTTGTACAGCTCTTTGCAAGTTCCGTATGGAACAGCACTGCATCAGCAATCATCTGTTCTGTGACAAGAGATGGACCACCAGGGATAGGTGTACCAGGCCCTGGCGTGACTGGCCCAGGCGTGATGGTCCCGGGCGGAGGCGTGATCGTCCCAGTTGGAGGTGGCGTTGGGGCTGGTGATGGCTGTGGGGTGAGAGAAGGCATTGCAGGACAAGCAACTTCCTTGAAATTCCCACAGCTGTCAGCAAATTTACACCCTCCATTTAGTGAATTTTTATCCGGTTTACCTTTCGTCATACCGCAATTGGGTTCATTTTCAGGGCATGCCCCCGTATAGCATTTGACACCTGTGTCTTGCTGTTCTGAATATATACATTGTCTATCGCATTCAAGGACTGGCTTTGGATTTTTCGAATTGTCAAGGACTTGCTTAAATGGCTCTACAATACTAAATCCAAGTAGACCACTTCCGAGAATATTTACGATAAAGGCTGAGAATATTATTAATATAAGACCTAAGATACATGATCTTATTGATTCTTGAGCCTTAGAAACTTTTGTAGCGTCCCCCTTTGACGTCTGAATTTTGATTGCACCGAAAATGATACAGAGTAAAGATAGTATCCCTGCAGCAAACATTCCTACTATAATTATTCCTTTTATCAAGCTGTTTATTTCAAATGGCATACACCCGAGTGCAGTGTAAAATCCGTTAGACTGGACACATTTCAAACAGCTATCAAGTTCTCCATTTATTCGATCTATCTGGTCCTGAGTTAGAATTGCATTAGTATCAGGGTCAAGAATACCGGGCTCGACAATCCTTGAATAATTTGATGGTGTAAAGTACCTACTACATAAATTATCCGCGCCATATACTTGTACCCTTGGTTTGCAACGACATGATTCAGGAGTCCTTGACATGTCCCCTTCTGGAATACGAATTCCATTTTTATCATATTTTGTTGGTTCGTCTTTATCGAAAAAACACTCCTTGCTAAACCATTGATACCATTTAGGTTGACAGCAAGCTTGCCCTGTAGCTCCACAGAGCATGCTTTCAGCTGGGTTACGTCCTGTCGTTGTTGAGATTGAATTAGATTGAGGCAGTGGTGAAACAGTTGGGGATTGAGCTTCAACAGCATATGTCAATGTGCACCCTATTGAAAATACTAGAAGCGCAATGAGGATATATTTTTTCATATGCTACTGTAATAATACTAGATTTAACTTGGCTTTACGGGGACACTGATACGGGACGATCCATATATCATATCTTTTAGGACTTGACCTTGAGACACAGCTGCTTCAGTGACCTTTCCAGTTCGTACCAATTTTGCTGATAGCTCTTCACGTCTACTTTTAAGTCTGACCGGATCTCCTAAATTCAAATCTAAAACAACTGGGCGGTCATCACTTGCGGATGCTATCTGTCTTTGAAGTTCAATCTGAACAGGAGTCAATGGATCCATTTGTTTCGCATCAATAAAGAATCTTCTTTCAGGAATACCACCTTGGACAAGCAGAACTCTCATCAGCTGATATCGTTGTTGGTCATCTAATTCTAATCCGACATGTGGATTATCTCCGACACTCCAGATCCCTGGATTTCTATTTTGTCTATGTCTATACGCATCTCCACCCGACGCAAGCTGTTCAGGTGTAGCACTTGACTGTGATGGTTTAAATGAGAATACACACATCTGAGCAAGACGCGTATATATGACTTTTACTTCATCAGGGTTTTTTGACTGAGCCTTTGCAATCTTCATTAATGGGTCAGATATCTTTTTTGCAAAGTCAATGAGATTTTTAGGCTCTCGTAAATCAGTATCAGTCGATTTATATGCAGTAGCAAGTACTCCATCTTCACCAAACAGGGCATTGCGCTCTGACTTCATCTCGATATTCGTATTCACTCCGCCAAGTGAACTTGCTAATGCATTTGCTCCTGTAAATTGGACCCTTGAATAGTCAAAGCCTGCCCCAGATGTCATCAGAGCATCTGCATTACCGATACCTAAGACAACTTGTTCTGCAAACCTTCTCGAAAGTGATTGACCATCCTTTCTCAACGCTGGATCATTATTTGCTGTATATGCGTTTAGTTCAGTCCAATATGTTGCATGCATCTGACGCATGAGTGCTACTTTTTGATCAATTGATCCAGGCAACATATCACGCAGGCTCTTGAGTTGGGTTACAGGTATGCCAGGTGTTTTTGGTGATGATGGTGAAGAGTCAACTCCTGATCCCTCGATTTTATCCCTGAAAAATCCACTTATTTGTAAGCGAGTTTTTTCATCAATTTGAGCCTGAGTATCAGGATCAGGACTACGAGTCCTATTATTCCATTGTCTTGTTGCCACCTCAAGAGCAGGCATACATTGGTACATGAGCGCATAACTGTATTCAGATGCAATTCTATAATCTGATTCAATTTTATTGAGCAATCGCTGTCTTACTGTCAACTCACCTACAGGTGTGAGACCTCTCCTTTCAATCAGGAGTGCCATTTCTGGTGACTTTTTGAGTAAGGGAGAGAACACGTATCTATCTAGAAGATCAATCTTCGCAGCATCTTTGAGAACATCAAGTTCTATTTTTGTTGCTTCGGCTTCAGATTCTAACTCGGGATCTAGCCGACCACTTTTATAATTAGCTTCAACTTTACTCTTAAGAGCCTTGTATCTTGCTGAAACAAGTGCAATCTCACTTTGAGGATTTTCATCTGAACATATTGCTTCAACTTTTTTTGAAATATAGTGCATGACCATTCTTTCCCCACCAAGCGCTCTCATTTGCTCGATAACATACCTATGAAGAGCTATTCCTGTTAGTGACTGATCAGTTGCCTCTTTTGTAAATGCTGTCGCAAACTTCCTGTCAAAGCTATCATCTCCATCAACTCGCCACCCACCTGATCTTGGTAGGTCCCCAGGGACTTTGCGCATTTGCTGACCCATTGTTATGTATTTACGATACCAGTTAAGCAATTCAGGTGGACATCCTTTACGTTCAGCCTCTGCAATGGCTCGAGCAATATCATGTACTTGTGCTGGTGTTTGGGCATCAGCTTTATCTGCCATATCTGCCAAACGTATATGAGGAGCAGTTGGCCGATCAAACAATTTACTTGTACTTCGAATAAATGAACGAAGACGCGTCCCTGTCTTTCTGGGTCGTTGGCCAAAATACCTTTCTGACGGAAGTGCCATAGCAGAAAATCCAGCTCCTTGACCAAATCGCATAGCTTCAACAGGTGCCATTTCCATCAGTTTTGGCATCAAGGGTGATTTGAAATCAGCAAAATCTCGAACTGGCGCATCATCATCCCCGTAGCTGGTCAACACTTCCTCGCCGACCATAGCATCCATGACAGCCCAATATTCTCCCAAACCCTTATGCAATCCACTTGCCATTCTCGCAGCTAATTCAATATCCATACTTATTCGTGCCTTTCTACGTTTTTCATCAAGTGCGACCTCATGTTTAATTCGCCTCAACTCACTTTGTTCATCAAATTCATCAATTCGAATTTTTAACTTTACATCTCTTGCATAGGCTTCTCTTGATTCTCTCAATCTTTTATCAATTTCTTGATCAATTTCCTCTTGACTCTTTGGTTCAAACGGAAATCTTATGTTTAAAGCATCAACAGTCATGATTTCTGCCTCCTCTAATTTATCTGATCCAACAAGACCCCCAAAGTTGGAATTTGGAATATGATTTACTTGTGCATTAACCTGTGCTTGTGCCCGAATGTACTCTTGCATTGCAAATTGTAGATACCTATTGTATTTTATCGTTGTTGGAATGGATTCAATATTGATCCCTTTGCTTGCTGTATCAATAAGATCCTTCAAGCTCCCAGCACTATATGTTTTTGCTCTGATTGAATTTGCATAAGCAACGCTAGCTTCAATACCCTCAAGTGTAGGAATCAAGTCTTTTTTTATCGCATCGGAAATAGTCAGCTCAGTTTCTACTTCCACAAATTGTGTTCTCCCACCATACCGGCGCGTAGCTGGGACCCGCATATTTGCATCACTTGGCACTGCAGCATATCCTTTTGTTCTCACCCTAAATCCTTCTGGATTATCTTCTACAGCACTGAATGAAGGATATTTCGTTGCTGATTTCAACTCAGAAAGTCTTTTCTTTATGGTCTCAGCCATTCGCAATGATGGGACATCTTGTTGTTCCTCTCCTGCAACTTTTGAAGAAATAAGCGTATACATTAATGACATTAATGTATCTTTATAGTCTTGATATCCTTTGTTTATCCTTTGGCGCATTTGGATAGTATCAATACTCCCCGTTACACTGTCACGTGCGCCCTCACGTGCATTTGAAACCAATCTATTCATGTACACTTCAAACAATTCAGGCATACCGTCATCTCCGAGATATCGCTCATCAAATGAGCGAATGATCTCTACTTCATCAGGAGTAAAATTCGAAAGAAGTCCAGCTAGATTAAGAATCACAAAAATACTTTTTGATCCTTCACCAAAGGCTCTACAATCTGAATAATCCGTAACAAGGTATTCTGTATAGTAAATTGTCCCATTGGGCCTATGTAATGTATAGATAGGTTTTCCTTTCAATTCTTGTCTCAGCTCAGCAAAAATTAATTTATTGACTTCATCAGTTGAAAAATTGCCACCTCCCGGTTTACGCAACTGTCTCGTTTGTATCTGATAGGTTAGTTGCTGAGAAATTTCATGATATTGCCTCATGATGTCAGCGCGCTCCATCATATATCCATTCGTTGGCTTAGACTCTTCCTCTGGAGACCTCAAACTTTCAGGACCTCGTGGGCCTCTAGGCGGACGTATGATACCCCCTTCATCAGCTGGACCACCTGCTTCTGGGGTGGAAATATCTTCTTCACCTTCATCATCTTCTTCTGATAACAACGATGTCCCTTCATCTCCCATCCCAATCATCAGCTGGCCAAGCCTGCGAAGCTTATACGATGATAATGACGCTCCAGGGGCAACAATTTCGCTGAGTAGTTTCTGTATCTCTGCCTTTTGGGCATCATCTTGGCCAGAATCAGCTAGACTTTCAATAAGCTCTTGATTCCCCTGTGCATGTTTGTAGATTTCATAGCCTAACATGACAAGTATAATTTCCCTGAATGCCTCTTGAGATTTCTCTGCTTCGTCCTCAGGTAATGTATCATCAACTGCTCGTAATGGATCTTCAGGATGATACTTATCTGCATTTTTCATGAGTGCTTGCACGTCTGGATTGTTCTTGAGGAATCGTAATTTCGCAGCATGCCAAAGAAACCATGATCTGCTCTTACCTGCATCAGATGGCTCAATATGAAGAGGAGCTAGTCCATTTCTCAATGCCCGTATTGCATAATCTGCTGCATCAAACAAAATTTCCTCCCCATACTCGTCTCGCATGCGAATAATTTCCTTTGAATACTCGACAGCCATTGGGTGTGTCCTAAGATATACTTCAGCACGATCACGCTGAGCTTGTCCATATGAGAGATACTTCATATAGGCATCTATGACATCGTCAGAGAGTTCAACTTGTTCAGATGCCTCATCTGATTCTGGTTCATCTGCAGTAGCTGGTGGGGCGTCTTCTGCCACTGCGGGCTCTGCAGATTCCGCTGGTGTTGCAGTCTCTGCCTCCTTCGCAGGATCATCTGGAGGGACTACCTCATCTCCATCTGGTGGAGGAGGTATTTCAGCGTCAGGGTGCATCGCTTTGAGCTTTGCGCGCAATCGAGCAACAAATCCCCTATCCTCAGGCGTTTTTGCTTCAGCATCGAGCACACCAAACACTTTTTTCAATTGACTTGAGCCGTTACTTAAGTTTCTTCCAATACGCCCAGCAAGATGATCACCAATAATTTTGGTTAGTGGGACAGAAAGCGATGGAGGAAGAGCCATATCTGTAAAGGCAAGGATCAAAACCCCTTTGGTAAATGGTTCCACACCAGGGATGATTTTATCATCGATCACTTCAGCAATTTGTGCAGCCATTTTTTGAAAGAAGCCTCCAGAATCTTCATCTAACTTGCCCGCTTTACTTTGAGCTAGTTTTTTGAATGCACTAAGAAAACGTTCAATAGGTTCTGC
>CAYZCU010000019.1:0-17784 GCA_964477065.1 uncultured Gammaproteobacteria bacterium | reverse complement strand
GGCATGCCCAAAACACGCGTATAGCTCTGCATATCCGGAATAACGATGCGCACATCTGTTTTGTTGATACCCGAGTCGGCAATGAGCTTGCGAATAGTTTCAGACGCTTTCATCGCATAATCTTTGGCCATGACTGCGTACGGATTAAAGGCAATATCAGAAAATCCGGCAGAATGAATCATGATGTTTTTTTTAGATGCCTCAGCATCAACCACCTTGATGTAACCTTCCCCAATATCAAGACAACATGTTTGGCCAATCATGTTTTTAGTATGGGAGATATGGACAGATAAGTCAAGGGA
This sequence comes from uncultured Gammaproteobacteria bacterium, assembly GCA_964477065.1. GTDB lineage: Bacteria > Patescibacteriota > Microgenomatia > UBA1406 > HO2-37-13b > 2-02-FULL-43-11-A. The sequence goes on along the minus strand of CAYZCU010000019.1, from coordinate 17,482 downwards.
GGATCAGGCTTTTTTTGCACCATTTTTGTGCTATTCAAAATTCCTCAGCCGGACTTTTGTTTGATAGGGCAGGGTCACGGATTCTTCAGCACGCGTCGTCGACTGAGCTTGGGAAACATCAAACGAGATAGACAGGAGTGGCGCAGTGAATTGAGAGTCACGTTGGCACGTCAGTTCAAAATTCGAAATTGCTACTTTTTCAGAGGTCAGATAATCTGTCTTGGCACTCTCTGAAGCAATGCGTCCTTCAACCGCGTGAAACATAAATTGATTATCATTGATGTCATTAATGTAGATATTACCTGTAAATGTCGCACCGGCTGTTTGGCATAATGGGCTTCCATCAACATCTTGGAGTGATCGACCGTCTGCCTTTATCAGTGTCACCATAGTGTTGAGCGCTTGATCACCATTACGCTTCACTTCTTGAAGAACAAGCACTTTCGTCTGTGCACGTAGATGTGCTAGAAAGATTGCAAACACAGCTGGCAAAATGATACCCAAAAGTGCAAGCACGATCGTGAGCTCAATAAGGGTAAATCCCCGCAACTGTTTTTTGTGAAATATTTTTTTCATATTACTCCCATCGGGAAAAGGTCGTATCACTGGTGACATCAAATATATTTGGTCCGTCTTTCCAGCTTACCGTCGTCTCAACGTGGACACTCGAACCAGACGTGGTCAGGACCATTGATCGAGAGTAACCATTTTGCAATCCACCTGAGCTTCCAAGTGAAAAATCATCTGCATCACACGCGGTTGCTTGTGACCAACAGGATCCCGCATCTGAACACGTCGTCATGTCCTCATTCATACAATACGTACCGGGGGAGCGATTTAAAAATGTCGTCCAATTGACCTCCTTTTCACCTCGTACCCATTCTTGCGCTTCTTCCATGTATCGAGTAGCAAATATCTTATGCTGATTAAATTGGGTGCGCTTCAAGGCAAGGGTTGTTGCATAGACGATAGCTAGCATAATAATCGAAAGAATAGTCATAAATATCAACGCTTCCAGAAGCGTTACCCCGGCTTGGCGCTTTTTCTGATGAGGTATTTTTATTATGGGCATACACATGAAGCAAGAGTAACAATATCTGATGATACAATCCCTGAAGACTCAATCGTGATTTTACCGCAACGCTCGGCTGTGGGATGTTTGACGAGAATACAGGCATCTCCCGAAGTTCCTCGCCCAAGAGGAAGGAAGGTTGTTGAAAAATCACCTTCTGGAAACGTAAATCCATCTTCAAATGTATACGTTGATAGGGCAGGACACCCGTCTGGCGTCAAAGACATCACTGAACCAGCAAGCGAGACAGTGTATGAGCCTGAATAGGTATCACATGAGCTTGTTTTATCACTTGAGGCAGTCTTATCGTAGGCTAGATTCAAATATCCTGTCACGATATGCGTCTCAGCATCGACCCGCTTACGAGCTTGAAAATCAGCGTATGATTGAAGTCCCAGCGTTGAAAGTGTCCCCAAAATGAGAATAACAAGAAGGAGCTCTATGAGCGTGAATCCATTATTTTTTGCCATATGATCCATAGCAGTAGTTGCAGCCAAACCCTGAACTTGCTTGACCACACGTATCACCCCCAGGTGGAACTTGGCAGGCGGTCGTTTCAGGCGTGATAAGCTGTGTGGAGAGAAGATAATCATCATCATCAATAGCGTAGTTATATTGCCTGACGGGATACTGAGGATCTTGCGGAATGATTTCCATGTATGTATGCGAGTCATCCGTCAAGCCGGCAGTCCCAAATGGCAGTCCATTCGTTCCAGTTGGCGTCGGATAGGCAGAATTGACACTTCGATATTGCTCAAGCGCAGAACGAATTTCTTCAATATCTGTTTTACGACGCTGATCGAGGCTCTTTTCATGTATGTGCGTGTATGAAGAAAGGCCAACAACATACAAAATACTGAGTAAGACAACAACAAGAAGCACCTCAATGAGCGTAAATCCTTTTTCCTGCTTATGCATATCTTCATCATAGCACCACGTTTGATACGAAGTCAAATACGGGCATTATGCAGTACGAATAACACCAGCATCTGCAAGGAGGTATCCCACCATATCAAGTGCACATTCCACTGAGACATGTGCATAGATCAGTTGTCTGCGAACATCAAGCAGACCTCGCATACTTGCTACATACCCATCGTATGCATGCTCACTGTAGCGCAAGCGATAGAGGGATATAAGCTCATCTACGAGCTGTGAAGCATCATCTTTTGGAATCGCTGATGAGACAGAGAGATATGAAGATAAGGTGGCAACATCTGGATTCAAGCCATACTTCTCAACACGATCATGGGTTAGTTTATCGTGTGAAGAAGCATATGACACCTGACAGCGAGAAAGTATCGTATCTAAAATCAACGACACATCTCGCACTCCTAGAACATATACCACACGATCTGTCATATCCTCAAGCGTTTTAAGCAACGCATTTTGACTTTCAGCACGAGCTGTATCAAAATCATAGACTACAATCAGTGATAGATCTTGCGCATGCAAAGCAATATCTTGCATTTCACGGGCTTTATCGATTGTGAAGATGCTTTTTTCAGGATGCAGAGTGAATTGATTACTCGCATGAATACCTAGTTTTTGCGCTAATGATCGTGCAAAATCCTCAAGTTGATCAGCGTCCGTATGTACAAATATCTGAGGCATCATATGTTTGCATTTTACTCAATAAATCACTATATTGAAATGTGTATGATACTGCCAACAAAAGCATTTCTTGATATTCTCGTGGAGGATAAGATCCTTCAACCTGATGTTGCGCAGAAACATGAAGTCGATTCTCTGCAAAAAAACATTCCTATCGACGAATATCTGATGGCAAACACAGATATCAATCCTGAGTCCCTTCTCAAAGCAAAAGCGCAAGTTCTTCAAGTACCGTGGGTCACAGGCGCATCAATGCCTGTTGCTCCTCAAGCGCTAGCACTTGTCCCAGAATCACTTGCACGCCAATATGTTCTCATTCCTTTTGAACTGAATGAAAAAGATAATACGCTTAAAATTGCGATGGCAGATCCATTTGACATCCAAGCGATAGAATTTTTACAGAAAAAGACGGGCAAGCGCATTATTCCTGTTTTGAGTCTCAAGGAAGACATTATGAAGACGGTCGATGTTGTCTACACGCAAAGTCTTTCTCCAAACATCACCGAAGCACTCAAGGAATTTACTCCTGAAGTTCGTACTGTTCAAGCAGAGGATCTTGGTCAAATCATTAAAGAAGCGCCGATCGCTAAGATTGTCAAAACAATCCTTGAGTATGCCATGAAAGGTCGTGCCTCTGACGTGCATATCGAACCTCAAGAAACTCGTACTCGTGTGCGTTATCGTATCGATGGTATGCTCCAAGAGAAGCTCGCCCTCCCTAAAACCATCCAAGACTCCCTCGTGTCGCGTATCAAAATTTTATCTGGCCTGAAGATTGATGAAAAACGAGCTCCCCAAGATGGACGGTTTAACTTCAAAATGGGGGATGATGAGGTCGATTTGCGTGTTTCAACACTCCCAACGGTCAATGGCGAAAAGGTCGTTATGCGACTATTGAAGAAGTCCGGAGGTATTCCAACCCTCCCCGAGCTGGGTTTGCGTGGACCACAGCTGAAAGCTCTTGAGGATGCAATCCAAAAACCGTATGGTATCGTCCTTGTTACAGGACCAACGGGTTCAGGTAAGTCCACGACGCTGTATTCACTTTTGAGCATGCTTAACCGACCAACAGTCAATATCATGACGCTTGAAGATCCTGTGGAATATCAGATGAAAGGTGTCAATCAGGTCCAAATCAATCCACAGGCAGGACTGACTTTTGCGACAGGGCTACGATCTTTTTTGCGACAAGATCCCAATATTATTCTTGTGGGAGAAATTCGTGACTCTGAGACGACCTCACTTGCATTGCAAGCGGCGCTCACTGGACATTTGGTTTTCTCAACACTGCATACAAATGATGCCGCCACAGCTATTCCTCGTTTGATTGATCTTGGGGGTGAGCCATTTCTCATTTCATCAGTCTTGAATGCTGTTGTTGCTCAACGTATCGTCAGGCAGGTCAAAGATGAGGTGGCCGAGCTGTATACACCAGGACCAGAACTGCAACAAAATATCCGCGAAGTGCTTGGTGAATTTTTGCCAGACAAATACAAGACAGACATGTCCAGTATGCAACTCAAGCGCGTCTCTGAATCTGGTGGTCCTGATTCTGGCTATCATGGCCGTGTAGGTATTTTTGAGGTCATCAAGATTACCCGTGGTATTGAAAACATGATCGTCAAAAATTCAACCGCCTCACAAATTCATGACCAAGCAGTTCAAGACGGGCTTATTACCATGATTCAAGATGGCTACTTGAAAGCGATAGATGGAATCACTACTATTGAAGAAGTTTTGCGCGTTGCCCATACATAACATGACCTTACAAGAATTATTTACCATAGCAACTGAAAAAGGTGCATCTGATATCCACATCGTCCCTGGATATAATCCGTCGATTCGTATCAATGGAGAGCTCTATCCACTCAAAACATATCCTGAACTTACACCAGAGATGACATCTACACTCTTGCTTCCCATACTTTCAGACGAGCAAAAGGGGAATTTTATGACAAATAAGGAACTCGACTTTGGTCTGCAATTTGGTGAGATTCGTTTTCGTATCAACATGTACCATATCAAAGGATCTATCGCAGGTGCGTTTCGACTCATCACTTCAAAAATTCGCACAATTGAACAACTTGGTCTGCCATCCATATTTTCAGAACTGGCGAATGTGAGACAAGGCTTTATACTCGTCACTGGCCCAACAGGGGAGGGGAAGTCAACATCCCTTGCAGCACTGATCAATGAAATCAATATGAAGTATGCTCGTCACATCCTCACCATTGAAGACCCTATTGAATATGTCTATCCAGCAGGAAAGTCTATCGTCTCACAACGTGAGGTTGGGCAAGATACTCATGGATGGAATATCGCTTTGAAATCAGCTCTACGCGAAGACCCAGATGTCGTACTGTTAGGAGAAATGCGCGACTATGAAACAATCCAAGCTGCGATGACTATTGCTGAGACGGGACATCTCGTTTTTGCAACGTTGCACACAAACTCTGTGCCACAAACGATTGATCGTATTGTTGATGTCTTCCCACCCCAACAGCAAAACCAGATCCGTATCCAACTTGCAGCGACATTACGCGCTGTGATCGCTCAAAGACTTCTTCCAAACCAGGATAACTCAGGACGTGTGCCAGCATGTGAAATACTTATCTCAAATCCTGCTGTCAGCTCCGTCATACGTGATGGGAAGACGCATATGCTTGAAAACATCCTCGAAACCTCATCAGATCAAGGCATGATTACGTTTGAAAAGTCCTTGAGTGAGCTGTTTGCACAGGGAAAGATTACGAAAGAAACCGCATATAGCTATGCGATCAGACCGCAACAGATATCGAAGTACATACCATAACTATTCTCTATGGAATTTGCCTACAAAGCGCTACAAAACAATAAAACGATTGAAGGGACAATCGAAGCTGACTCAGAAGATAAGGCTCTGGCTTTTTTACGTGGGAACAAGCTGACCATCTTGAATGTGCATGCGAAGTCAAAGCCCTTGAGTAGCTCGATGCTCGTTTTTAAAAAGGTCAAGTTCACAGATGTGGTGGACTTCACCCGTCAGCTTTCCATCATGCTTACATCAGGGCTCACGCTCATTGACTCCCTCGATATCCTCAGGCGACAGTCCGATAATCAAGCCATGCTCAAGCTTATTCAGCAAATTGATACGGATGTGAAGGCTGGTTTGAACCTTTCTGACGCGCTATCTAAGCATCAACCTCTATTTAGCAATCTCTACATCTCTCTGGTAAAAGCTGGGGAAGCCTCAGGTAAGCTCGATGAGATTCTGAAGAAGCTCTCAGAGAACCTTGAGCGCCAGCGCATTTTCAAAAGTAAGATCAAAGGCGCCATGATGTATCCGCTGATTGTGGTTGTTGCGATGCTTGGCGTGATGTTTGTCATGGTCTCATTTGTTATTCCAAAGCTTTTGGCAGTCTACAAGGACTTCAATGTCGACCTCCCTGCACCAACATTGATCCTCATTGCACTCAGTGACTTCTTCAGTGCCTACTGGCCATACATTTTTGCAAGCATGATTGGGGTGGTGATAGCACTTCAACGAGTTATGAAGTCACGAAGAGGTAAGCGTGCATTTGATCAATTTTCACTGCACCTCCCCATCATGAGCCGGGTCATCAAAATCGCTGCCCTGGTCGATACAACTCGTACGCTGTCTATTCTCATATCAGCTGGCGTGTCCATCCTGCAAGCACTCGACATCATTACAGAGACAACATCAAATATTGTCTACCAAGAGGCATTTATCTCTGTCAAGCACGCAATAGAACGTGGAGAGGGGCTGGGCAATGCACTCGATGCCACGCACATCTTCCCACCCATCCTCGTGCAGATGACCACGGTGGGGGAGTCAACGGGCCATTTGGATGATACGCTTGGACATTTGGCTAACTACTTCGAGAGTGAATCAGAGATTGCGATCAAGGCACTCACCACACTTATCGAGCCTGCAATTTTGGTCGTGTTGGGTATCACGGTGGGATTTGTCGTTATTGCCGTTATTACGCCGATCTTCAGTTTGAGTTCGGCATTTTAGGCATACCTGAAGAGGCTATATTTAATGCTTGACATCGCATCTCAAATTACACTATGATGATTCATAGGTTACTAATTAGTGTTAAATACACATACAACTATGTTACGAAAACACACATCTACAGGAGCAGATAATGTCGGCGCAAAGCAGGCAGGATTTACCCTCGTAGAAGTCCTTATCGTCGTAGCGTTGATAGCTATTTTAGCAGTTATAGCTCTCGTCACTATCAACCCTTTTGAAGCACAAAAGAGAACGAGAGATGCACGACGACTGAAGGAGATTGGTACCCTTCAAGGAATCATCGAGCAATATGTCGCAGACAATCCATCCGCAACCGGCTTTACCGCTGAAAGTACGGATAATGCGTCATCAAATTCCTGTACAACAGCAGGATGGCTCGGAATCAATATTTGTAACTATGCAAATACGATTCAGCATGATCCACTTAATCGTACGGCTGAATACACCCTTACAGATGGCTCTTCGACAACAGGAGCACTGTACTACCAAGTTGCTATCGATGCAAACTTGCGATACAGAATCTGTACGAAGCTTGAATCTGCTGCAAATGCATCAAAGTTGACAGAAGATGGAGTTGCTAACAACTTCTTCGAAGTCTACTCCAGCACAAACTCACCATCATGCACCTAGTGCACTGTTGAGTTTGCTTAAAACCCCGCTTTACCGCGGGGTTTTTTTGTGTATACTACTGCCATGGATCAAACCGAGCGTAAGAGAACTCTCATCATCTTCTTGGTTTACTGGCTTTTCTTCCTCTACTTCCAAAGCACGAGTCTCTATGGGGGAGATGCTGGAGATCTTGTTTCTGCTTCACTCACGGGAAGTACGGCACATCCACCAGGCTATCCATTGTATAGCTTCCTTGGTTGGCTTGTTAGCCATATACCCCTCAGTACCTATGCCTGGCGCGTCAGCCTGATCTCCTCTCTTGCAAGCGCAGGCGCGCTCACGCTTCTAACCCACCTCATCAACAAAATCACGCATAACCGCGTTGCATCACTGCTTGCATCAAGTATCCTCGCTATGACGTATGTCTTTTGGCTGTATGCAGTCGTGCCTGAAGTCTTTGGGCTCTTTTCATTTTTTATTGCTTTGCTCATCTACCAAGGTTATCGATTTAGTACACACCCGTCACTCCATCGCCTCTATGTACTGGCATGTACAGCTGGACTTGCTATGACGCATCATCACATGATCGTCTTTATCTTTCCCAGCATCGCAGTCTGTCTTTTTCAGCAAAGACATTTTCTCGCTCGAATCTCCCTAAAGCAGTGGATTGGTGTCGTGATCTGTGGATGTATAGGGCTCAGTGCGTACATGTGGGCAATCATTGCAGGTTTACGTGTTGCACCAATTATTTGGGATGATCCTGTGACACCAGCACATCTCTACCGACTCATATCGCGAGCTGATTATGGCTCATTTCAATCGGGAATTGTATACGGCGAACATATCAAGTCACGACTCCTGCAGTTTATTGCACTGTTTGATTACTACATCCAAGACTTCACGAGTATTGGTTGTTGGCTTGCGATCATTGGTGGATATGGCATGTTTAAAAAAGCTCGACGCATATTTTGGATTATAGCAACAGGGTGGATATGCACGGGGCCAGGATACTTTTTCTATGCATCATATCTCTATAGCACACGTTTTCATATTGCGACGGCTGAGCGCTTTGTGATTCCATCGTATCTTTTTATGACGGTGTTTATTGGCTATGGCATACAGACGCTCATCACATCTCTTGAAGCGCTTCCTGATAAGACAGCACACATGAACAGTCTCATCCGCAACAGTATCTATGCACTTATAGCTATCATTCCGATATCGCTGTTTATTATTAACTATCCCAAAATATCAATTTTGAAATATGACCGCACCGCAGAAAAGTTTGCAGAAGATATTTTACGAGACCTTGAACCCAATAGTATCCTTCTCCTGCAAGGAGATCATCCCGTCTTCAACACGCAGTATCTCTACTACGGATTTGGGTATCGACGTGATGTCAAGCTCATCCATCTCTCTAAACTGCTCAATGGCACAGGTATCAGGCAATTCCACAAGCAATTCCCCGATGTGGCAGTGACTGCGAAAGGGGACTATGTTGTCAACTTTGTTCATGACTTGGGGGAAAATTATGACAGATTTCCCATCTATGCAAATATTCCTCTTGATCTGCTTCCTGAAGGCTATCGCTGGGTTCCATACGGTCTCGTGTTTCGACTGTATCGAGAAAAAGATGTCCCTGCATACTCAACTGTTGCTCAAAAATCTGACTTTATTTGGCATCGACTTCACGACCCCCTTGAAGGAAGTTTAGGAACGTATCCTAATTTGATGCTCTCAAATATCGCAGACTATTATCGGGATGCGCATGTTCGACGTGGTTTATACAGCGCAAATACTGGCAAGGACTATGCCGTTGCTTATGCATCATATCGATCAGCACTGCGCCTGGATCCGCAAAGTGGTGCAATTCGCTACCTACTTGGTGAAGTTGAAATGGCTCGTGGAAGGTGTCGTCAAGCAAAAAAGTTTTTTACGGATGGCTACAAGCACCGAACAGATGATCGTATGCTCTATGTCGATTCTATGATCTCACTGTATACCTCGTGTGATAAAAATCCTGCTCTTGTTAAGAAATGGCAGAAGCAGAAGAGCGCTCTTGAACAATCAAAAGAACAAATCCTGCAAGGATTATAAGCAAACTGATACCTGAGATCCATGCCCCACGAGCGTATGATTCTGGCTTATACTCAAATCTGATATCATGCTCTCCTGCTGGCACGACGATCCCTCGCTGAGCGATGTTGAGTGGATACACAGGCGATGCCACACCATCTATGTACGCAATCCACCCCGGATAGTAGGTATCTGTTGAGACAAAAACAGCAGGCTTATTTGTATTGATTCGTAAAGCAGTCGAGAGGTTTGTATCCGATTGCACACGGACTTCAGAAACAAGGGCAGTTTTGGGCATATGATCTGTAAAGATTTCTTTTTCAGCAAATACCACACCATCATCACTTTCCTTGCTTGTGAGGGTATCAATAATATCTTCGACTGAACGCACATCGGTCACTTGATCGGTGAGCCAAAAGCGTGGCTTACTTTGATTGTTTTTATAGACATGGTACGTCACATCAGGAACGCGCTTATCACGGTAGGTATATACTTCAGGTGTTTTCAGACGTGACAGTGGCTTTGTTGAAATGAGATAATCGATACTGGCACGATTAATCAGATGATCGGCTACAATGCGACGCGGATCATTTGTATCGGGGATCGTCAGCCCTGCAAAGTATTGATCGAATATGTATTTGCGCTGTGTCCAGATTCGCCCGACATATTCATGCTCATGATTGATCCCCCAGATGAGATTCATGTTTGGACTTATTTCATTAAAGAAAGCCGGATATTTTTTGCCTGCCTTCCAGCCGTTTCGAACAAACTCTGACGACCATTCACCAGCCGAGATGCTCATAACCCGCTTTTCAGCTTGAGAGAGGGATGTGTCTGATTGAATATACCTCAGTGTCTGAGGAGGTTGCGCAATCTGGTCCACAGGGATGCGAACGCCATATGGATACCATACAAACAACACATCTACACACAGCGCAACAGCGCACACGTAGGAAACATATCGTGGGCTTCGACGAAGCACCTCAACACCTAACAGCACTGCACAGAGATTAAACCCTACTAGCCAGCGAGCTGGCGTTGTAAAGAAGTTGAACGGTGGAATTGAAAACACAAAGTACAGTGGAGAATACCGAGCTGTCATGAGCCCTGCACAGAGCAACAGACAGAGCCAATACCCGATAATACGCTTGCGGTCGTTTGTAAGGACCAGCCGTAGCGAAGCAACCAACCCAACAAGAACTATCCACCCCATATACATCCACGATTCCCAGAAGATAGCTCCCGTCGTCGATAATTTTTTCAAAAAAGTAAATGTGCCATGTGCCAAATCGCCTTGGGAAAAGGGGAGGAGCAGTGTTGTAAACATACGCGGATGCAGGGAGAAATGGATTGTTTCATTCAGACTAAAAACATCAGATCGTATGGATAATCCATGCAATTCAAGGGAGGGGAGAATTTGGATTGCACTGATACAACCTGCACAAATAAACAACAGCACTATGCGCATGATATGCCACACCAGTTTCTTCAGAGACACATTATTTTCATAACTTTGGACACATTCAAGTAGAAGCATCATACAGCCCATTATGAAACTTGTCTGCAAATGCCCTGCACATATATGCTGTGCAATCAAAAAAGCTGTTAAAGGCCATGCCCACATGTGCTTTTGTCGCGCATACTCATATGTCAGCAATACCCACGGAATTAAACTAGCTGTTTGAAGCATGTTTATATGATTCAGGTGCCCTATGAAAAATCCCGAAAAAACATACACCCATCCTCCAATCACAGAGGCCCATCTATGCCCCGTGCGTTGATACAGCCAGGCGTACATCCCAAACATACCCATAATCCATGCAATAACATAACTGAGGGAAAATGCTGTCCAAAACGAAAAAAGTCGATAGACAATCAGATTGGGTAGATACCATGCACCGATTTGAGATTCAGCATACAATGGAAATCCCCCGCCCATGTTTTTTGACCATAAAGGCATATGCCCCTCATGAAGTGCTCGCGCATACTCCATGCGCACAGGGATATTAAAATGAGATATATCAGAAGCGCCATATTCAGGGTTGAGATAAACCTGTGGCGTCGGGTACAACAAACGGCCAAAGAAAAAAAACGCTGATAGCGTATACAAAACTAGCACAGCACCATTTCGGATATACGTATGCCAACGGCTCATGAAACCTTGCGTGCAATGACAAACTGCAACATATTTGCGAGAAAGCGATGATTTACTTCGACCTCAAACCCAGCTTCACGCATGTATGTCAAAACTTGATCCTTCTCATATTGATGAAGATGGCTTCCTTTCCAAATTTTGCCTCGCCAAAGTGTCCAGACAGGCCATATTATTTTAAAGAGCATATTCTCAGCAGGGATAAGAATATAAATGCGTCCATCTTTTTTAAGAACGCGCTTCATTTCCTTCAAGACAATGCGCGGATCTTCGACATGCTCCAGGGCTTCAAGACAGATAATATTATCAAATGATTGCTTCGCAAAAGGGAGTGCATGCGCCTCACCATATTGAAAACTCAGCTTTTTGACTTTGCTATAGCGTTTTTGGGCGTACGCGATTGCATGATCAAGTACATCAATGCCTGTGATATGCTTCGCCTGTGAGCGCTTGAGCACATCATACGTAAAGTAGCCGTCGCAAGACCCAATATCGAGAACATTCCCAGACATGTTTTTGATAAACATGCCAACATTTTCACGCCGTCGCCAATGCCAAAATCGCTGGAAAAGATTATCCTTGACTGATGTTTCATACCAATCTGCTGGCACACGCTTATGTAATTCATACGCAACTCGCGCACGGGAAGACATCTTAGAGACTTTTGAGCTCTTGTCGGGCTTGTTCATAGTTTGGATCTATAGAATCGAGTAAATAAGTAAATGTTTTTTTTGCACCTGATGTATCGTTGAGACTTTTTTGCATAAGACCTTTTATATAATAAGCGTCAGCATAATTTGGTTTGAGCTTCAAGGCAAATTCGATAGAAGGCAGCCCCATCAATTTCAAAGTATCTCGATCTTTTTGTGTTGGCTTTGGAGTAAGCTCATACCGTCCAAGTGCAAAGAGACCTCGCAGATACGGGAGCTTTGGGTCAGTTGGAGCAATCCTTCGAGCTTTATCCAAATCCTCGAATGCGCCGTCAATGTATTTTTGTTCACCTGTTGCTTGATAAAACGTGAAATTATTACGCGCCTTCGTTCGAATGTAGGCGATGTTCATTGGTGACCCTTCCGTCGCTCGATCACTAAAAGTTTCTGCCAGCGTGATACAACTATCTGATTCCCCGCGTTCTGACACACAGTAGGATGCGCCTTGCGACTGGCTTTCTTGCAATGCTCCTTGCGCAAGAACTTGTGAAATTTTATCTGCATAGACATGTTCATGACGTAACCCATATGATGTATACAAATAGGGAAGTGCTTCAGCATAAGAACCTGTATTGATGAGCGCATCAGCACGGGCATATGCTCTATCTGCCCGAGAATAGCCAATCACAAACCAAAAACTCGCAACAAACATGAGAGCAGGAACAATCAATCGAACAGCATCCTTCTCTAGCACAGTAACTGTGTGTTTTATTGGTTGAAATGTATCTCCATAGATTGTCACAATAAGCCATGCTGGAATACTGTAATAAAACAGATTGATAGTCGACGTCGAAAAGCCAAAGAAATTTGTCACCATGATACTGATATAGGCACATTCAAGCATGACAACCATACGTTCTTGCTGAATGGTCAGCGTCCCATCGTACGCACGCTTGAGTTGAAGTAACACAACGGCGCTGACGAGCAGATACGCAAGAAGTCCTACAAAACCCGTTGTGGCAAGATAATTGAAATACTCATTGTGCGCCTTGTTATAAATAAAATCCCATTCTGAGGTCAAATTGTGCTCAAGTGGCCTCACAAATGAATAGCTATACGCAAACGTTTCAACACCTGTTCCAAATACGGGATATTCAAGTCCAAGTCCAAATGCACCTTGCCAGACGATCTTGCGAATTGAAGCTGAGTCAGTGATAGATCCAGTCATTTGTGGCACAGAGGAAGGTTTTGCTTGCTGTGATTGAAAAAACGCAGGTGCGTATATGTATCTATCTACTTTTTGCGATCCAGTGCCGATGCAGACCACAGCCAAAAGTAACAACCCCACAATAGTGAGTGTCACCTTGTCCCACCCGTGTTTCTTAAATGCTCCTTTTGAAAGTGCGTACGTCACTGCAACAGCCCCAGATACGATCAAGGCAAGATACGCAGAACGAGATCGAGTAAATAAGATCAGTATCCACGTGCTTACACTATACCCACCGTATATCCATCGCCATGCTGGCATTTTTTCTTTGAGATAAAAGTACATCCCGATAATAAAATGTATGACCAAATACGCAGCAAGCCAATTAGGCTGACCCAACGTCGAAAACAATCTGATCGTCGGCTTAAATTGTTCAGTCCAACAGGCTACATCCAGGGATCCTGAAAACAACCAGCATGAAGGATCATACCCAAAATGACTCGGCAATCCCCACAACATGACACAGACAGATGAGATCATTGAAACCTGAAGAATTTTTTCGATTGACTCTTGTATGCGCATCGAAGACTTCACAGATGCATACGTGACGATGAGAAAGAAAAGCAAAACATATGCGCCAATTGATAGTAAGCCCCCGTTGAACCGACCATAGTACCCAAAGAGAGAAGTATGTGGATCTATTGAAGTCACGGTAGATATAATCTGCGAGAGTACAAACAATCCCAACGGATACATGAGTATATTTTTTCTGAAAATAAATTTTTGCGCTATCAACATATGTGCAACCCAGAGCGAAAGAGCACAGCCTGTGATAAGATAGATAACAAGCATTTTGTTAAATTCAAACAGCTCTGATGTGCTAGAAGACATGTACAATGGAGTGAGGAAGAACAGAAGCGCGAAGAGATACGTCATTACTTTTTGAATAGGCACAATTTTCATGCATCCCATTCTAACAAAAATACGCACAGCTATGGCAAGAACGTGGGCGATGCCATCTTTTTCAACAGGCACTCGCGTTGCAATCGACATTGGGACGTCTATGACGCGCATTGCAATGGAGGAGAAGGGGATTGTATTGCATGAGCCAACGTGCGTTGGGAACAACATGCGTACGGGACAAGCATTGTTTTTCGGAGAAGAAGCTAAAAACATTTTTGGGAAGGCGCCCGAATTTATCAAAGTCATCAAACCATTTGAGAACTCAATTATTTCCGATTTTGATGCAAGTGTGTCACTCATTCACGCCTTTTTACGAAAAGCTGTTTTCCCCTATTCGCATGCGTCATTTGTACGACGTGGACTGATTGCCTATGCACCTGTGCCGACATCATCGACTGAAGTTGAACAAAAAGCACTCCAGGAAGCTTTGATTAAGGCAGGATTCCACAAAGCATATCTCGTCGATCGTCCTGTCGTCACTGCCATGGGAGCTGGTTGCGATGTTTTCACGAGCAAACCAGTCTTTGTCGTGGATATCGGGGCAGGAAGTGTAGAACTTGCCATAATTATCATGGGTGGCATTGTGCATTCGCGCGTCTTGAAAATTGGCGGGGACCACATGGATAAGCTTATTTACAATTATCTTCACTTGAAATATGGACTCATTATCGGTGAACTCACAGCTGAGCAACTCAAAAATGAGCTCTATGGTTTGGATGATAAAAAATTGACAAAAACTATTCGCGGAAAGTCACTTGAAAATGGTTTGCCGAAATCAGTGCGGGTGACATCTGCAGATATTCGAGAAGCACTCTCTGTCCCCATGAATCGCATTATTGATGGCATGAAGGAGCTCATTGAAACATCACCCCCTGAAATTATTGATGGCTTGATCCGATCAGGTGCGGTATTGACAGGTGGGCTTGCACAAGTGCCCGGGATCGATCAGCATATCATGAAGGAAGTCAAAATGCCTGTCGTGATTGCCTCAGAGCCAACTGATGCAACCGTTCGCGGGATTTTTTCGCTTTTTGGTGATGAAGAAAAGCTAAAGCGGGTTGTGATTCCGATGTAGGGGAGTTTGTATAATACTATATGCTATACTTTCGGCATGAAAAAGTGGAATGCTGAGTCAGAACCAGTGACTTTTTTTTACAATACAGGTGATGTCGCAAATACACTTGGATTGCGTACAAGAGAGTGGGTAAAGCGACTCGTTGATCAAGGACATCTTGTTTGTACCCATAGGACGTATAGTGGAGATTTACTATTCACTGAGGCGCAAGTGGACCATGTTCGAAGGCTCCGTGAACAATATCCTCCAGTTAATGGACGTAAGTGGGAACCAGGAATAGGCAAAAAATAGTGTGCTTTTTTATGTTCGTCAAGGTTGCCGTTGGAACCCTTCACCTGAGCTCCTCTCTCGTTTCAACCTCCCCTAGTATTCTCACATCCTACCCGTTGATTTTAGCTGTAGGGCAGTATATAATTGGTCCATTCGCATACGAGCCTCAAAAGGGCCTGTATTTTATGCGCGTTGACAATACGAATGTGGTTGGAAATTAGTAATAATTTCCATCTTTTTGTATGTTTTTTCTAAAAAACATACACGGGTCTCCTGTTTATTCAGGAACCTGTCAATTCCATATCTATATGAATGCACCGTGGCTTGCCTTTATTGGGCTGTCGCATCGCACCATATAGCTATACAATCGTCAGTAATGACGGTAACGCAATATTTTTTTAAGAGTTTGATCCTGGCTCAGGATGAACGCTAGCGGCGTGTCTAAGATATGCAAGTCGAACGTCGTCTTATTGGTGCTTGCACTAATAAGATGTAGTGGCGGACGGCTGAGTAACACGTAGGAACCTACCCCCCGGTAGAGAATAGCCCCGAGAAATCGGGGGTAATGCTCTATAGTCCCAATTTATTGGGTAAAGGACGTAACTGTTCGCCGAGGGAGGGGCCTGCGGCCTATCAGGTAGTTGGTAAGGTAACGGCTTACCAAGCCTATGACGGGTAGCTGACCTCATGAGGGTGATCAGCCAGAGGAGGACTGAGAACGGCCTCCACACCTACGGGTGGCAGCAATCAAGAATCGTTGGCAATGGGCGAAAGCCTGACCACGCGACGCCGCGTGCGGGATGACGCCTTTCGGGGTGTAAACCGCTGTGGTAGGGGAAGAAGGTGTGCTTGCACACTTGACGGTACCCTACTAGAAAGTAGCCGCTAACTTCGTGCCAGAAGCGTCGGTGATACGAGGGCTACAAGCGTTATCCGGTGTAACTGGGCGTAAAGGGTTCGTAGGCGGTTCTTCAAGTTACTTTTTAAATATCCCGACTTAATCGGGAAAAGGGAAGTAATACTGTAGAACTGGAGTTTTCTTTAGGGTAATCGGAATTAATAGAGGAGTAGTGAAATGCGTTGATACTATTAAGAACACCAATGGCGAAGGCAGATTACTGGAAGAAGACTGACGCTGAAAGACGAAAGCTAGGGGAGCGAACCGGATTAGAGACCCGGGTAGTCCTAGCCGTAAACGATGCTCGCTAGTTGCATTTCTTTTAGTTTATCTTTAAGGGGTGTGGCGAAGCTAACGCGTTAAGCGAGCCGCCTGGGGAGTACGGCCGCAAGGCTGAAACTCAAAGGAATTGGCGGGGAGATACACAACCAGTGGAACATGTGGTTTAATTCGAGACAAACCGAAGCACCTCACCAGGGTTTGACATGCAACTGCAAGCTTAGGGAAACCTAGGCCGCCTTAGAGGGTGTTGCACAGCTGTTGCATGGCTGTCGTCAGTTCGTTCCGTGAGGAGTGCCCTTAAGTGGGACAACGAACGTAACCCTTGCCCTATGTTATATTTGTCATAGGGAACTGCCTCACCGATGGTGGGGAGGAAGGAGAGGCAGACGTCAAGTCAGCATGGCGCTTACACCCTGGGCTACACACATGATACAATGAGGCGGACAGAAGGTTGCCAAACCGTAAGGTGGAGCTAATCCTAGAAACCGTCTCTCAGTGGGGATAGAGGTCTGCAACTCGACCTCATGAACATGGAATTGGTAGTAATCGCGGGTCAGCTATACCGCGGTGAATAC
>CAYZCU010000018.1:16782-17895 GCA_964477065.1 uncultured Gammaproteobacteria bacterium | reverse complement strand
TTTTCAACAAGGGTTGCATAGCGACCCCCACCAAGGAGTGAGCGTTTCAAAGTGCCAACGAGGGAGGTCACTTCAAAGACGAGCCCCGTGTAGTAGTCTAATCCGCGCACAATCTCAGGGTTAATGGTGATATACGAGTCGATACCATAGGCTCGTGCGAGCTTCATAAAAGGTTCAAAGGCTTTACTGTAAACGTCCGTATCTGAGAGTGTTTTTTTGAGCTGTGCTAGCTGTTCCTCTGTGACGCCAGTTTTCATCACCATATCGTCCCATGCTTCTGGGGTAACCTTCGCCTTGCGATCGATACATCTGACAACATCTGGAAGAATCCTTTCAGCTATACCCATCTCCGTCAGAAGTGAATTGAGGATGGCTCGTGAGTTGATGTTAATCGTAAAATCTTTGTCTGTGGCTCCAAGTTTATTAAACAATGCCACAATGACACGCAAAAGCTCAATTTCAGCGATCTGCCCATCTGCTCCAAGAATATCAAAGTCCAATTGATAAAATTCTCGATCTCTTCCTCGTTGTGGAGCCTCATAGCGGTATCGAAGCCCAATGCTGAAGAGTTTGATAGGCAGGACTAATTGCTGTGCGCGAGCTGCAACCATCCGAGCAAGTGAAGGTGTCATTTCAGGTCGAAGCATAAGTACTTCCCCATTGCGGTCTGTGAGGGTAAATGCCTGTTCTTCGAGAAGCTCGCGAGAGGTCTTGCCGACATACAAATCAAGTGGCTCGACAAGCGGACCATCATATTCCTGAAAACCAAAAGATTGCGCAACCGCGCGAGCGGTGGCAAAAAGATACTCCTGAAATGCTTTGTCTTCAGGATATCTGTCTCTGAAGCCCTTGAGGGGCTGCGTGCTTTTGACAGTCATAGAGGTAATTATAGCAGAAAGTCTTAAAATAGAGCCTGATGTGCATATCTAGCCCTTGCATAATGTTATGAAAACAGTATAATTATATGTATATGAAAAAAATGACTCTCCAGATACCGATTGATGCAACTATTCGTTTGCGTGCTGAAGAAATTGCTTTACAGCAAGGATTCTCTTCTATACAGGAAGTCATACGATTATTTTTGACTAAGTTTGCTTCGAAATCTGTAAATAT
>CAYZCU010000018.1:0-16772 GCA_964477065.1 uncultured Gammaproteobacteria bacterium | reverse complement strand
CTTTACTGATACGTCATATACAATTTCTCCTCAAGCTGAATTACGATATGGCTCCATGTTACATGATGCAGATTTTGATCAAAATACCTATTCAGTTTCTTCAGTTAAGGAGTTTAACGCTATTCTGGATGAAGGTACTACTTCATAAAGATTTTGAGGCTATTTCATAAATATTTCATAATCGTGTTGTAGCATGATCCTATGTTGCCACACGTATCAGATCTACGCGATTGTCAGACAGGAGGTGAATATTTTGTTGCTTTTCGGACCTATGGGGACCAGATTGTATTTGGAAGCTCTGCACTTTGTTTGCAAATGCGGGAGCTGATGCATTATTATCAATCAATTCGGCTTGTCATAAAGGGAAAAGTGCGATGTCGTCCGAGGGTGCGCATTCGAGCCTACTGTATTATGCCTGATGAGTATGCGATTCTGGTGAAACAAGAGGTAGACACAGGAATTGCAACGTTTTGTACAGCAGTCAATGAAGCGATTGGAGCATATTATGGGGCTCTTTTTAGCATCACGCGACGAGTATTTCAAGACGATCCAATTGTGTCACCAATCCTTCAAAAAGGTGAATGTCTTAGTGCGCTCCGTTATATCAATATGATGCCAATTAGCACAGATATGGTACGTGATGGCAATACACATGACTATCCATGGTGCTCATTGGCTGAGTATAGCCATCGGATTGAGCACGGGATTGTCGATATGTCGTTATCAAAGGAGTATTTCAAAGATCCGTATCACTTTATACGGTTTATTGAATCGGGGAAAGTGTGACTGTCTTATTGATCGTTTTGCCATCACGCCAAAAGATGATTTTGACGGCTGAGTTGACTTTTTGGCGAGCAATTGCTTTTTGGAGAGTATTATCATCTGTCCCATGAATGCGTTGGTTGTTGAATTGAGTAATAATATCCCCTCGTTGCATACCAGCCTTATCAGCTGGGGATGCGGGTACTACCTCGACGACATAGGCGCCTTCAGGGACATTGTTAAGCAAGGCGGTTTCCTTTTTGAGCATTTGGTAGCGAACGCCTAAAACTGGTCTTTGGATCAGGCCCGCTGAAGCATCATAATTTTTGACCAGATCTTTGAGGACATTCACAGGAATAGCAAAACCTATGTTTTGACTGCCTTGGGAAACTGCAGTGTTAATCCCGATGACATCACCTTTGGAGTTTAGGAGTGGTCCACCTGAGTTACCTGGATTGATTGCTGCATCAGTCTGAATGACGTTGTCTAATCGCTCGACAAAGCCTTCAAATGGTGATCCAGCTGTAATTCCTCTCCCCAGCCCTGAAATAATTCCTGTTGTCACTGAGTTGGTAAACTCACCAAGGGGGGTCCCGATAGCGATCACACGCTGTCCAAGTTTAAGATGCGATGAATCTGAAAGGGTAATAGGCTTGAGATTCGTCGTTTTGACCTTCAATAAAGCAAGATCATTGAGGGGATCACGTGAAATATCTGACACCTCATATGTCTGCGATCCAACTAAAACACTATATGTTGCATCAGTATCTGACACGACATGCTTGTTTGTCACAACGAGATTTGGGGCAAGGGCGAAACCACTTCCAATATTCCCCTCAATTGTTCTATCTTCACCAGGAATCTGTTGAAATGGTGAGGAGGTATCAAACGGATTAATGGAGATTCGGTCAGGTGTGCGGGACGTCTTGGTTACTTTAACAGTGACGACGGATGGGAGTGCTTTATCAATTGCAGAAATCGTGCTTGATTCTTCATCAAGCACCTGGACTCGCTGGGTGGTACGAGTAAAAGCGCTATCGAGTGTTTGGGCTGTAAAGGGATTTCGGAGGTGTACCGGCTGAAGATAGCCTTCCTTTTGGCCAATATACCAGCAAATACCCAAAAGTGTCAGTAAAACAATGATTTTTTTCATGTTTTTCTACGCATTACTTTGTAGCAAGGTCTCAAACGCTTTGTCAAGCTGTTTATCCAGTTGTCGTGTCAACGTATTTCCATCAGGAATATCATTTTTGATTGCTATGTCAGGCTTAATTCCCGTTTCATGTATCCATGTTCCATCTGGTAATACCCATTTTGAAATAGTGACATGGATGCCAGCCCCGCCTGTGAGGTCCTCAGCTACTTGGACAGTCCCCTTTCCAAAGCTATTTTCACCAACAATTGGTGCCTTGACTGTTGCGCGAAGTGCTCCACCGACAATCTCTGATGCAGAAGCAGAGCCTTTATTGAGCATAACGACGACAGGGACGCCGATGAGTCGGCCGTTGCGGGCCGCCTTATAAATCTGAGGATCTTGGTCGGCAAATTCTTGCTTGACGATAACGGTGCCCGTTTTGACAAACTCATTTGAAACATAAATGGCACTTTCCAGAAGCCCACCTGGGTTGCCACGCATATCAAGGACGATTCCTTTGAGCGTTCCAGCATTTTTTCGAACGAGCAATTCATCGACGAGTTTGTTCCATTCGTCATCTGTTGGGTCACCAAATCGGGATAACTCGACATGTGCAATGTTTTTTTCATAGGTTACTTCGACAAATGGCACATCTATTTCACCACGCGTTATTTTGATAGAGATTTCATCATCCATGCCTTCACGAAGCATTGTCAACGTGACTTGCGTATCTTTTTCACCTCGAATTTTGGAAACAGCCTCAAAAAGCGTCCAGTTTCTTGTAGGCTTGCCATCAACTTTGGTAATAATATCACCCGCACGTACACCAGCTTTTTCAGCTGGAGATTTTTTAATCGGGGTCACCACAACAATAGCATTGTTACGCAGTCCAAGTTCTGCACCAATTCCATAAAATTTCCCTGCGAGATCTTGCTTGCTCTCTGTGTTTTCTTTAGGAGTGAGGAAAAAAGTATATGGATCACCTGCGGCTGCAACCATGCCTTTAATAGCCCCGTAATACAGTGTTTGTGGATCAATTTTTTCTTTATTGACGAATTTGTCCTCGAGCTTGTTCCATGCTTCCCAGAAGAGGGCAAAATCTATGGTCGAGTGCTTGGCATCTTTGACATTTTTGACCGTGTAATTGTAGGAAGTCTCACGGGGGCGTTGCTGAGCTCTGCGCTCTCCAAATGCAAATCCCGAACCAAAAACAGCTACAAGAACTGCAAGTATTAAAAGTTTATCTGGTATACCTTTCAATCGTGTCATATCACTGGTGAGTATGCATATAATTTCATATCGTGTAAAGAGTATACAACATGAGTACGCGATGTTTGTGAGATTGTGCTTTCAACTTTTTCATCTATACGAACAGAGGGTATGTCAGATTCAGGACCGTCTACTGATACAATGCAGAGTGCGCCAAGAGCCTCCATTTTGGAGGTGATGTGCTTATGAGATATGTGCATACCAATGCAACCGTTTTTAATATCATCTTCATCGCACGAAAAAACATCCTTATCCGTGAGATACACCCATTTTCCTCCGCAGTCTTGATTGCCCTTTGCAGAATAGCTGTCCGCTGGCCCAATTTCGACGCTCAAGGTCCCTTCATCGAGATTGATATCTCTGATCTCTCCTGTGACACATGAGCGAATCTGTGCTGTGTTGTCGGATGGTTTGGAAAGCGTCATAACCCCTGAAGTGTGATCGATATGCTTGACTGTCCCAACAGTTTTACACGTGACTTTTTTATTGCCTAGGAAGTGCTTTTTTTGTGCAAGAATATCCCCCGGCGCAACCGTGTTTCCAACGAGTACCGTACAAAATTGAAAGATATCCTGGGGCTTGATCTTGAGCTGTGAGCTGATACTCAAGGTGAAATCTTCAGTTGTTGTCTCTTCGACAAGTGGATCACCAAGGGCAATTTTTTGGCCAGTTTCGACAAGGAGATGTGTGTTTGCAGGAATACTCAGCTTGATCACCATAGATACTCATTATAGTTGATTATCTATGGTGATTGTAAGCGCTAGTTTTTATGCAGTCTTAACAGAAGGAGCAAGTCGCTCTTTCTGATACGAGGTGAACGGAAGCATTGCCATAAGGCGAGCAAGTTTGATTTGCTCTGCTACCGCACGCTGATTTTTTGCTGTCAGTCCAGACTTATCTCGTGGAAGGATCTTTCCGCGTGGGGAAAGAAACTTTTTGAGCGTCTCGACATCCTTATAATCAGGTTGTGTCCCGTATGTATTGAAATAGTCGTTGTGTGACATAAGTTTCGTAATTATATAACATTAAAATGGAATATCATCTGGTTCGACTGAATCAACAGCATTCGAACTCGTTGAGCCCATAAGTTCCTCATCCATATCGACGACAGGTATCTCATCATGTGCGTCGTGTGATGCACTGGCACCTGCTTCGCCCACTCCTGCTGTCTTGCGATCATCAAAGAGCACGAAGTCATCCATGACGATTTCGGTAAGATTGCGTTGTGTGCCATCTTTTCCTTCAAATTGTCTATAGACGAGTCGTCCTTCGAGGTACACCTTGCGTCCTTTGGTGAGCAAATTAGCTGCGAGTTCTGCAAGCTTTTGCCAGCAGACAATACGATGAAATTGGACATCCTCTTTCGTTTCCCCTGTTTTGGTTGTCCAGCCTCGATTTGTTGCTAATCCAAACGTACATACAGCAGTTTGCTGTGGTGTATATTTTAACTCAGGATCTCGGGTGAGATTGCCTATTAAGATAACTTTGTTTACTGATCGTGATGACATATCTTTATTCTAAATGTATAACACTTGAATCCTACACTATACTTATGAAAAATTTATGAAATAGCCTCAAAATTTAAGCTTCCTTCTTCAAAATGAGGTAGCGGATGAGACCATCTTCGATATTTAATCGATTTTTGAGCTCTTTCATTGTGATAGCACCAGTGAGTGTCCAAATGTGATAGAAGCCTCGTGAAGCCTTTCCTATGCGGTATGCGAATGTTTTCTCTCCCCATTCATCTTTATTGCTTACTGATCCTCCAAATTGCGTCACAAGAGCCTCTACCTGTTTAAGGTAGGCTTGGTCGCCTGATTCAGTAATAAATGCAAATTCGTACATAATAGTGATCTAGAAATCTAGAAATCTAGAAACCTAGAGATCTAGAAACCTAGTTATCTAGTTATCTAGTTATCTAGTTATCTAGTTATCTAGTTCTGTAATTGTAGCAGATTGGGGCGGAAAATCAAGGGACGGTGGTCCAAAATATTACTTTTTCACGATGCGCGTGCCATTTTCTGTATCAAAAACATCATATCCTTGAGCGATAATCTCATCTCGTATCCTATCTGATGCGGTGAAATCTTTTTCAGCACGAGCCTGATCGCGCTTCTGGATGAGCTCTGTGAGCCCAGCTGGCAGTTCAGCTTCTAAAGCCTCATAGCTTGCTAAACCAAGCCCAAAAACCTCATCAAAGCTGTACAAAAGGTCTAATTTATCCTCCGAGGGGATATTGGACTTTACCACTTCCCATGCAAGCGCAAGGGCTTGAGGAATATGAAGATCCTCCGTGATATACTCGCGGAAACGGCTCATATAGGCATCGACTTGCGCGTTTTTTTCATCAGATAACTGTGTCCGCTGAGATTGAGCACGGAGCGTCAGGACTGATTGCCTCAATTTGTTGAGAGCTGTTTCTGATGCTTTCAAGGATTCCCACGTGAAATTAAGAGACTGACGATAATGCGTTTGCAAACAAAGATAGCGCATTGCAAGAGGATCAATCCCTTTTTGGATAACATCATCAATCGTATAAAAATTATTCAAAGATTTACTCATCTTGATGCCATCAACCATGAGAAAAACCGTATGAAACCAAAATCTTACGAATTCCTTACCTGTTACGGCCTCTGATTGAGCAGTTTCATTTTCATGATGAATAGGTATGTGATCTACGCCACCTGAATGAATATCAATGGTCGGCCCAAGATATTTCATACTCATCGCTGAACACTCTATATGCCACCCAGGGAAACCCTCTCCCCAGGGGGATGGCCATTTCATGCTGTGTTGTGCATGATGACCAGCAATCTTAAACCACAAGGCAAAATCAGCCTTGTTGCGCTTTTGGGCATCAACATGAACCTCACTTCGAGCTTGTTGAAGTTTGTCATCAAGCTTTTGTCCAGAAAGTGCTCCATATGCAGGAAATTGTGCAACATCAAAGTAGATAGCCTCATCTGTTTCATACCCAATGCCTGTATCAATAAGTTTTTGAACAAGATCAATCATATCTTGGATATGTTCAGTAGCTACGCTGTATCGTTGTGGAGGGATAATGTTCACACGCGCGAGAGTTTCTTTGAATGAATCGGTAAAGTACTGCGTGAGTTCTTGAGGTGATTTTTTGTATTTTGAAGCTCCCTTTTCAATTTTGTCATCTCCATCATCAACATCATCTGTCAGATGGCCAACATCTGTAATGTTCATCACATGTTCAACATCAAAACCCAGCGATGTGATGGTCCGTTTGAGAAGATCATCATTCGTATATTTTCTGATATGGCCGATATGGGCGTATTCATAGACTGTTGGACCACAGGCATAAAATGTCACTTTCGGAGGATGCAACGGGGTGAATTCATCAATTGAGCGTGTTTTCGTATTGTAGAGTTTCATATGCTCAATTGTACCATGGATTTAGAGGCCATAGACACGTGGTCCAGCGTTGCCAATGCGGATTCGAGGCAGGTGTTGGATCTGTGACAGACATTGCAGAGTGCTTTTAAGGGTTAGTGACAGTTCAAATCCAGCATCGATATCATTTTGGGCTAGAATTGATTGGACGTATGGCCCTGAAAAGCCATAGGGATAGACAATAATATGAGTTGGGGTGTGTAGCCATGTGTTGAGTTGCTCTTGGCCTTTTGCAACTTGCTGATCGATTGCCGTGTGTGATGCGCTCTTGAGATTCATGTGTGACCACGAGTGATTTTGGAAATGAATAAGCCCAGACGCATCCATGCGAGTGATCTGTGATGCGGTTAGGTGCTCAGGATTGCCCACAAGTCCAGTGATAACGGCAATGTTGAGAGGAATATCGTACTTTTGAGCAATAGGATATGCGTATGTGTAGGCATCGCGATAGCCGTCATCGAGTGTGATGGCAAGAGGTTTTTGGTCTGCTGGAAATGGCGTGCGAGTTTGAAGCGCCTGCACAAGCTCTTCAAGTGAGATAAAGTGGTAGCCTTTCTCTTTAAGCGTTCGCAGATGCCAGGCAAAATTTTCAGGTGTGACAGTGAGTGCCCGCTGATTTTTTGGATTAGCATCTTCAAATGGCTGAATGTGATGATATGTGAGGACGGGCACGTTGATACAGAAGTCTGAGGGGGTTGGTAATGGTGTGGCTCTGCGAGTGAGTCGATGCAGGATGGAGGTTTTGGGTTGGGGTGAAGAGGGTACGATTTGTGAATAGGTCAGGAGTCCAGCACCTAGACCGCACAGTACTATCACAAAGACAATCAGCTTATGGATACGTGGTGGTGCGGGCTTTTTTTGTGGACGGGCCATACATTTAGTATAGCTCAGGGTTCAACGATGTTTCGAGTAAGTGTTGCGGATAACAGTCTTTAATGGCAAGAGGATTATATTGCAATTGTTTCACATTCAACTTCAAGATTCTTCTTTGGTGAATATGAATACTCATGAGTGTCAATAATTTCTCGATATACAAACCACCTATCATCGACTTGGTATGTAGTTAACGTTTGTGTCGGTGAAAAAGTGACACATACCTTTCGTTTTTCAGTATCAACATGTATATTTACACACAAATCTGGTTTATGTGAAGCAAGATATGTATCAATTTCTGTTGTGCTCGACGTAACACTTGAAAGCATATTATGAGTATTCTGAATTTCCCATTCGCCGAACAAAAATAAGCTATGAGTATGAGTATTCGTGCCAAACTTGATATGTAAACAATGTCCTCCACCTCGATACCATTCGAGGATCTGAAGCTGTTCAAGGTGTTTAAATTTCTCGATAAGGTACTTAAAATTTTTCATGATACATTTGTCGGGGTGGGCGGACTTGAACCGCCGACCTCACGGTCCCGAACCGTGCACTCTACCATCTGAGCTACACCCCGAATACACTCTAGTATAGCGCAGAATGGCCCATTTGGACTCAAGATGCTATCCTTTCCCTTTGTTCACTTTATTTTCCATTGTTGGCAATTGTGCTTTTCGGCGCCGTGTCCCCGCTTGACCGCGTGCTTTCCTCCCTGTTGGCTCTTCTTGTGGTGCTGTTTGGGTCATTGCTTTGTCCCGCTCTTCTTTTTCTTGTTTAATAGCATCGAGGCGATCCTTATTACGTTTATCCAGGTATCCGCGGGCAGATTGGGACTCTTCTTGGATAGCTGAAAGACGTCTCCGTATAGCTTTGAGCTGTTCAGCCTCACCTTCAAAATCTTGCTTGGGACTTTCCTGTTTGTTTGAAGTATCTAAAGGGGTGTAATTCATTGCAGTGCTGATCAGATTTTCGGGGAGCTTGGTGAAGCCCTCAAGGAGTCGCTCAGCGACTGGTTTACGATCAGTTCCTTGCAGAGACTCCATTGGATTGATGACGGGCTTTTTGATCTGTTGTTGTGGTGTTTGAGGCATATTGATTATTTTACTGCAGAAGGAGGTCAATTACACACCCAGGATAGCTCTGCCTTTCTCTGTCATCAAATCGACGCTCCATGGTGGGTCAAAGACGACATGTACCTTCACCCCTGTAACTCCTACTACCTCCCCAACTCGGTCTTGCATGTCCCGCTCAATGACGGGAAAGAGTGGACAGCCGATAGTCGTGAGAGTCATTGTGATATCGATTGCCCCTTTGTCAGTTATAGCGACATCATAAATCAGCCCAAGATCAACGATGGATATATACATTTCTGGATCAATCACCAGCTCAAGCGCACTCATGATAGCTGATTTTGAGATCTGTGGAGTTGATGATGTCATAGGGAGTAGTATACCAAGGTTGACTGACTTAGGATTTTAGCTATACTATCAGACTATGAAACCAGATCGAGGATTTGAACATACAGGATATAGTGTTGATGAGTTTCGGCTTGCCTGTCAGCAAGCGCATGAGGGTAATCCAGCTCGAATATTGAGTCTCTACCAATTGGTTGCATATGATCGCATTTGTCGAATGTATCAGCGAGAACTGCCAGATGGTATTACGTCTATGGATATTGCACATGAGGTAGCGATTAAATTAGCAAGACAGAGGAATCTACACTTTGTTTCAGAAGAAAATTTTATTGATTACTGTTATAAAGTTGCACATAACATATTACGTGATAAATATAGAATTGAGTATAGACACCAAAGACATCATGGGCCAAGTTTAGATGATGGTGAGGATCGAATTGCATCTCCTATGCAAACTCAATTGGTAGATACTTATGATGCACTGCTCGACCATCTTAAGAGGTCTCTATCTCCGTATCAATGGGAAGCAATACGATTGAACCTATTAGGTAGAAATACTAGGGAATCAGCATCTGCATTAGGTATTAAGATTGGAGCATATCGAGGACTACTTTTTCGTGCTCGTCAAAATGCGCAAGATATCTTTCGGGGTCTCAACCGCAATTCCTAGCCCAAAATCTGGTATACTTACGCTATGGCATATAAACTTCGCTTTCTTCCTATTGGTGGCATCGTAGGCGTGACCAAAAACATGTACGTCTATGAGCTGTACAACAATGGGGAGCTTCAGGACATTCTTCTTGTGGATTGCGGCATTGGGTTTCCGAAAGTCCAAGAATTTGGCGTTGACTTTGAAATTCCTGATATCACATATTTGGAGGATAAAGTAGACAAGATTCGTGGACTGCTTTTGACACATGCGCATGAAGATCATATCTCAGCTGTCCGATTTCACTACAACAAACTTGGTCGACCGCGTATCTACACAACGAAACTCACCTCACTTTTTGTTCAAAACAAGGCAAAAGAGATGAATGTCAAACTTGATGTCGAGATTATTGATTTTCGAAAAACATACATGCTAGGGCATTTTGATGCTAAATTTATCCGCGCAACACACTCAATCCCTGACACGACGCATATTCTTATCAAGACGCCAGCTGGATCTATTTATCACGGAAGTGACTTCAAAATGGATCTGACTCCCCCATTTGGCTATGCACCTGATTTTTATGAAATTGCCAAAGCGGGTAAGGAAGGGGTGCTCTGTTTGCTCTCTGATTCGCTTGGATCGGATCGACCTGGGTTTACCGATTCTGAAAGTGTTGTGGGAAAGACATTTGAAGATGAAATTCGAACGACAACAGGCCTTTTTGTCATGACAACCTTTGCAAGTAACATTTCACGTATTCGGCAGTGTGCTGAGGCCGCGGTCAAATTTAATAGAAAAATTTGTCTACTTGGCCGATCACTCGTGACAAATACTGCTCTTGTCAAAGACTTGGGCTACTTCCCTATTCCAGATAGCTTTTTGATTGAAGAAAAGCATCTTGGGAAGTACAAACCACATCAACTGTGTATCATTGCAACTGGTTCACAAGGCCAATTTGGCTCTGCAATGGCTCGAATCGCTTTTGGAGATCATAAATATGTGCATATCAAAAAGGGAGATAAGGTTGTCTTTTCATCAGATCCTATTCCTGGAAATGAGGATAATGTGAATGAACTTATTGAGCACTTGTATGTACTTGGTGCTGATGTACGCTACAGTGATGTTCACGACGGATTGCACGCTTCAGGGCATGGAAGTCAGGGAGATATGCTTCTGTTGATGCGTATGGTCGGAGCAAAGTATCTGATCCCGATTGGTGGCACGGTGCTCTTTCAGCGTCACTATCGCGATCTGGCGCGTCGTATGAATTATGATGATAAGGATGTCTTCCTTCTTGAGGAGGGACAGACGGTTGAATTTGAAAATGGCAAAGCTGCACTTGGTAAGAAAGTTGTGACAAAAAATGTCTATGTCGATGCCTATGGTGTTGGTGATGTCGGGGATGTGATTTTGCGTGATCGTCAAACCCTCGCCACTGAAGGAATTGTCTTTGTCGTGGTCAAATATGACCTCGAAAATAAACTTGTTGGGAAACCTGAATGTATCTCACGAGGATTTGTTCATGGCAAAGGTAAAAATACAGATAAAGAAAAAATATTTGTCGGTGCAGGTGGTGTTATTGAAGATCTTTTTGCCGGACAAAAAGGCACACTCCCCCTTCAGCGTGATATGATTACCCGCTTAGAGAGATATTTTGAGAAGCAAACAGGCAAGCAACCGCTCGTGGTTGTAGAGATGCTACGGGTTTAGAAATCCTTTCGTCCTTCCATCGACCGCTTGATCGTCATATAGTCAGCATACTCTAGATCAGCGCCAATTGGCAAGCCGTATGCGAGGCGGGTGATTTTGACTCGATCTGCTGAGCCGTTGAGTGACTCGACAAGTTGCTTCTTGATATACATTGCAGTAGCTTCCCCTTCTGTATTTGGATTTGTGGCAAGGATGACTTCATGTACGGTGTCAGCCTCAGCATGCATGCGCTTGAGAAATTGTGGGATATAGAGATCATCGGGGCCAATATAGTTAAGGGGATCGATACGACCATGGAGCACATGATACATGCCATTGTAATGATTGCCAGTTTCAAAGGAGAGCAGATCCAAGACATCTTCAACAACTGCCACGATTGATTGGTCACGTGAGCTATCTTGGCACACTGAGCACAGTGACTCTTCAGAGAGATTGAAACAGCGCGTACAATACATTGTCGACTGTTTGAGTCTGCTCAGGTGCGTGCTTATGTCTTGCAGTTCGCTTTCAGGCATACGAAGCAGATAAAAGCCAAGTCGTTTCGCTGATTTCGGGCCAATACCCGGAAGTTTTTCAAAAAAATCAATTGCTCGTTGCAGATCCTTGGGTATGCGCATACATGATAGGATTTACTCTTCGCGACTTAGCTCCATTAATTTCTTTGCAGCAAGCTCTTGCGTTTTGCGAACAGCTTCATTAATGACGCGTGCGACACGATCTTCCTGCTTATCGTCGATGGTGACGAGGACGAGCTGTTGGTCACCGCGGACAACAACTTTGACGCCATCTTTTTCAACGGTAACTTCTTCTTTTTGAAGGGCGGCTTGCATTTTGCTTGCCTGAGCGCGCATTTTGTTAAAATCGCCAAGTCCTTTAAATGGGTTGATCATATTATTTCCGTGGATATGTTTCCATAAATTCAATAACGGCTAGCTCAAGAGTAAGTGACTGTATCGGTGAATACTTCATGTCGGCGTATGCTTTTTGCAACAATGACATGAAAAATGCACATTCCTTGATACTAAAAGTATACTCGTATTGAGTTGGAACTTCAATTCCATTTTTGTGAAGCAAGTACGAATGAAGCCGATCGAGGAGGTCCTCGATGAGTAGTTTGAAGTGAGCACCTGATTGAGCTGACTGGACAAGCCATGTCAGTGCTTCTGTACGCTTACCAGCATCCACAAGTGCAAGCAGATCCCCTTTTTGCCATGTCTGCCCTGTTAGTTTTTGTAAATCACTAACTGTTTTGACCCCTTGGACAACTGCCGTATCTAGGAGTTTCGCAGCATCGCGAAATGATCCATCAGCATGCTCAGCTATCCATTTCAAAACCTCCTCAGAAATATCCAGCTTTTCACAAGCACAAATGCGCTTGAGCATAGAGATGATATCAACCTGTTGTGCTCGTGAAAAAGTGACGACCATACATCGTGATGTAATAGTTGCCGGTAAACTATCTGCCTCTGTTGTTGCAAGTATGAATATCGTTGAGGCAGGGGGTTCTTCAAGGCTCTTCAGGAGTGCATTAAATGCTTCTTTTGTCAGCATGTGAACCTCATCGATGATGTAAATTTTGTACTTTGCGGTAAGAGGTGAAAATTTGAGCTCGGCGATGAGCCCCCGGATGTCATCAATCTTACGATTGGATGCAGCATCCATTTCAATAACATCAGGTGATGTCCCCCGAGCTATCGCAGATGCGTGGTCAGGCCCATTGAGCTCTTTGGCAAGGATACGCGCTGTGGATGTCTTCCCTGTTCCTTTTGGTCCAGCAAAAAGGAAGGCATGTGGAAGCACTGGTGAAGCCAATATCTTAGTCAATTGCTCGCGCACAGCAAGATTATCAAGCTCTGAGAGGGTTTGTGGTCGATAGGTGGTGTAGTACAAGGTGTAGTGATCTAGAAACTTAGTAATCTGGTAACCTAGAAAAATTTAGTAATCTGGGAACCTGCAATCTAGTAAACTAGTTAAAGATCACTAGATCACTAGATCACTAGATCACTAGATCACTAGATCACTAGATCACTAGATTCCTACTTCTCATTTTACCAAAATCAGCTTCGGATATCTCAGTCATGCGTGATCAGATTCTTGATGCCGTGGTCAATGAGGAATTCGAGCATGTCATCAACAGATTTATTTTTCTCTGATGCGAGTAATATAGCTTGCGGATAACAGATGTATATTTCGCCTAAAAGTGGGCCATCTTCACGCATTTCTTCATGTTTGAAGCCAAATGTGAGGACGGGTTTGGCAACATCCCCATGACCATATGTTGAAGCAATTGAGCGCATTTTGCGTTTTCCAACAAAAATGATATTCACATCATAGGAATCCAGCTGATGTGCATGCATCAGTTTTTCTGTAAAACGAATCAGTGGAGGCTTGTGTACTGTATAACGAGATGTCGTAAAGATAGTGATCATAAAACTATGATTGTACCCTTCTACGGCGCTGTTGTGCTACTTTACGCTGTTTTCGCTTGGTTTTTTCCAAACGTACATCAGCATTTCGCATATGTCGTTTCTTTTTTTCAACATCCCATTTAATATCCTCTTCACGAGTGTGTTTATTAAATCTATGGAATAATGTATCGACGCTTTCTCCTTGTTTTTTCTTAACAACGACCATGTGGTGACACCCCCTTCTTGAGTAACGAATAAATTGCGTGAGAATTCACGTAGAAGTATTATATGAGCAACCGCGCTAAATTACAAGCTCCACACGATATTAAGGGCGTCCTTGAATGCCAGAAGGGACGTTTCCAACGCAATTTGGGTTAGCAGATCCAGGCGTACAGCATTTGAAACCTGATCCCTGATTTCGAGCAACATAGCGACACTGTGCACCTTGTCGACAGACGCGATTTATAGCTGTGGCAGGTATAGGTGTGCCAGCGAGTCCTCGATCTGTCAATGTCTTGTCACATTCAGCACCCTCTTCACCAGTTCCATAGTATGGGAGGACGCACCTTTGTGCTGAACACACGCCTTGTCCACACGTGCAGACGCTCTTCCCTTGGTTATTTTTTGCACATGTGAGTCCCGATGCACACTGAGCTGATCGTGTACAGGTCATGTTACACTGTAGCTTCAACACGGCATCACTTTGGGAGGTCATGAGCTCAGAGCTGAGGAGGTATGTTAATACAAGTGCGACGAGTGCAATAATGAGGCCGATCAAAATACCAACATTCATTTGCGACTGCAATGTATCAGTTTTTTTCACGCGTGCTGGTCGAGCAGATGAAAGTGTTTTTGAACGTGATTTTGTCTTTGATGCCATACAACCATAGTAGTATATCCAGTTGTACCTTGTCAATGAGAAATTATCCCGTTACGAGCTGAAGAAGTTCTTTGAGGGAAAATTTTGTGACCATTTCCTTTGTATCTCGAGTCGAGGCATTGAGTAGGACTCGACCTGATGCATGATAAAACCATTGTGCCTGCGCGTCATTCTTGACAAAATACGCATGAAGCTTTTTGAGCGTTTTGGGATTTTTTGGATGAAGTTTAAACGCAACATTTTTGTAGCTGGGTGAGTAGCGGATGACCATATCATACCCTTTAATAAAGGCAACCTTCATCGCACGATCATTGTCCGTTTCTAACACGAGTGTCTTCCCCCATTTTGTGTTCGTGGTAAATCCTTTTTCGATAATATGTTCAGCATGAACTTTGCTTTTCATATATTGGAGTATTCCATCAAGTGCATCTTCGCCGAGTTGGATCAACTCTTGAGCCTTCGTTGCATTTGTGCGAAGGCCAAAAATGATGTAGGCGAGTGAAAATAAGTGCATATCGTCATCAGCATCTTCCAGCTCAGCTTCATGAAAGTGGTCATAACGGGTCACGACATCCACAATCCGTTCAAGTGCATCGTGTTCTTGTTCTTTGATATGGCCCTCCTGGACGAGATAGTCAAAAACTCGCCGAGTTGCAGAGGTAAATTCTGGTGTGTCATGATGATCGAATCGTCCCATGCCCGTATCAACATGGATCGTATCAGGATCACTATCGACAACCATATCATTGAGTGTCCGCCCAGCTGAAACAAGCTCAACGGGAGCGTTTTTCCAACGTGGAAGATGTCGATGAATAAGCCAAATCGAAGCAATGGCATCTATATCAGGCGAGTGGTGTGCGACAATGCGCTTCATATCAGTTTGTTACGCGTAACACTCCTTTATATTTTGGATGGTTTCAAGAAGAGTGAGTTTATACGATTTCTCTTCAGTTCGTTCTTTCCACTCAATCAATTCTCCTGTTTTATCAGAAACAAGGAGTCGAATAGGTGTTCCAATAAGGTCAGCTGTGACAAATTTCTTACCAGCAGTAACATCGCGGTCATCATAGAGGACATCGATGCCTTCAGATTGAAGCGTTCGGTAGATGGCTCCAGCATACGAATCATCAGAAGCAAGATTGATCAAATGGACATCAAATGGACGAACTTCCTCTGGCCAAATCAGCCCATTATCATCATGATGGACCTCTGCAATTGCTCCGAGTAATCGAGTTACTCCAATGCCGTAGCAACCAGCAAGTGCGAGATGTTTTTTACCATGCTCATCGACAAATTTGAGGTTAAAGGATTCGCTAAATCGGGTGCCAAGGTCGAAAATGTTACCAATTTCAATAGCTTTTGCTTGCTTGACTTCTTCTGGTTCACAGCCGAGAAGCTCGTGTGCATTGCCATGTACAACCTCTTCATTGAGGGCGCGTGGTGAATCTTCAACATAAAATAAATCTGCTTCACCTGCAGGTGTGATGACATTAAACTCATGTGAATTTTTCTTTGTGAAATCCCCTCCTCCAGCTTCCGTGATTTTGACATCATCGAGTCCACAGCGAGCAAAGATGCGCATATAGGCTTGGATGACTTGCTCGTAGAAAGCTTCAAAATCTTCTTGTGAGGCATGATATGAGTACATATCTTTCATGCGAAATTCTCGTCCACGAAGGATGCCAGACTTGGCACGGGCCTCATCACGAAATTTCGTAGAAATCTGGTACAGTGCAACAGGGAGATCTTTATAGCTGGTGATGTAGCGAGTCGCGAGCTCTGTGATAACTTCCTCAGCTGTTGGTGCAAGGCCATATTCATAGCCGTACTGACTGGTTACCTTGTAAAGCACATCGACGCTATCCCAACGACGTGTTTTATCCCAAAGTGTTTTTGGCTGAAGTGAAGGCATGAGAATTTCTTCTGCATCGAGCTTGTTAAGTTCGTCACGAATGATGTTTTCGATGCGCTGGACGACGCGAAGGCCTGGTGGAAGGAGCGTATAGACGCCACTTGCTGTCTGGTCGATAAATCCAGCGTGAGTAAGCAGTTCATGATTGATACTGTCATACTCTTTGCCTTGTTCATCAATGGCATTAATATAGTTGCGCGAGAGTCTCATGTCTTATTATAGCATGGGAAAGCCACCTGCGGTGAGGTTAGTTAGAACAATTTGATGATGTCGTGCACGGTGACGAGGAGCAAAAGCCCAATCAGAAGGCAAAACCCGATCATATTGAGCGTA
>CAYZCU010000017.1:0-19555 GCA_964477065.1 uncultured Gammaproteobacteria bacterium | reverse complement strand
TGCAAGAAAATCTATTGAGTTGTATCTGCGAACCCCGGGGGTTAGGCAGACCTAGGGGACAGGCCAAACCGGAATTTTGTCACTGCTCGAGGCTAATCAGGGCTCATGATCACATGCATGACTATTTTCTTCAGCCTCATTTCACCTCATTTTCGTTTTCATAATATTTTCATACGCGTCTGATAGAGTAGGGTATTATGTACTTATGTCACAAAAACACATGCTCACGGATGCCGATATCCTAACTATCACTGAAATCGTTTCTGGTTGTATGGAGACGGTTATGGTATCCATAAATGAAATGAAAGAAGATATCAAGATCCTCAAGAAGGATGTTACTGAGTTGAAAGCAGACATGATTGTTCTCAAGCAGGATGTTGCTGAACTCAAGCATGATGTCGCTATACTCAAAGTTGATGTTGCCGAGCTTAAAAAGGACGTCTCCCAACTCAAAAAAGACGTTGCGCGTCTAAAAATAGATGTAAAGCTCCTCAAAAAAGATGTTGCACTTCTCAAGCAGGATGTCACAGAAATTAAGGCCGACATCAAACACCTCAGCAAACAAGTAAACCATATAAATGATGGACAAGATGTTATCCGAATCGATCTTGTCAATGTCCATCGACAACTTGATTATGTAGAAATGGCTCAGGCAGATAGAATCAACGATAAGGACTAAGACAACAAGCAACCCTTACTCCTTATAAAACAGGTAGTACAGCACGGGCACCAAGAACAGCTTGATCAGCCCTGAAAACATCAGCCCAGCAATGATCGCACCGCCCAAGCCTTGCCACAACGGGTCGGCCAACGTGATCGGGATCAGTCCAAAGATCGTCGCCAAAGATGTCAACACAACTGGCTCCAATCGATTTCCCGCCGCATCGACAATCGCGTCCTCAAGCCCGAGCCCTTCCTTGCGATTATCATTGATCTTCTCAATAACAACAATTGCATGCGTCACCACAATTCCAAACAGTGCCAGAATACCGATCAAAGCGGGGAATGACAGCGGAATGCCCGTCAACCCAAAGATATAAAACACACCAGCGATAGACACAGGGATGATAAGCAAAGCCAAAAACGCTTGTCTAAAAGACTGGAATTCGATAATCATCGTGATCAAAATCAATAGCCCTGACATGATCATTGCTTGCAAGATAGACTGGACAGACTTCTCGTTTTCTTCATTGACTCCGCCTGTTTTCCATGTATACCCCTCAGGGAAATCATACCCTTTTGCATAGGCGACAAGTCCTGCATTGAGCTGATTGATGTTAAATCCTTTCCCAGCTCCAGCATAGACACTCAGCGTACGCTGGCCGTTTTCTCGGGTGATTGTTGTTGGATTGTTTTCCAATTCAATCGTCCCGAGGGCAGACAAAGCCACATATCCACCATCTCGCGTTGGAATTGAGACGCCGAGAATATCTTCAGGGCTCATTTTTTCATAAAATACCCACTCAACAGGTGTTTCATCTGATTGTAAACGCACGGTATCAAGCTCCATTCCGCTTGCATACGTACGCAACCACATGCCCACCGTATTCACGGATATCCCGTGCTGTGCCAACGCATCCATATCTGGCCTAAAAACGAGCTTACCCGTCCCTGACTGAATGCTTCGATTTGGATTAACTATACCGTCCTGTTTGCGCAAGTATCCTTCAAAGTCATCGGCAATTGCGTTTAACACAGATAAATCTTCACCAAGTAAATTGATCTGCACATCAGCTCCAGCTGGAGGACCACCTGAGAGTTCTTGAACCAAAATAGTCCCAACGGGATACGTCTTCAGATCCGCACGTAACCGCTCAGCAACTTCCTGAGACGTGACCGTACGACGGGATGCATCGTCAAAGGACAATGTCCCAAGCATGGCATTTGACTTCTGCGCTCGCCCTTGATTTGCATCAAAAATCACCCCAGTCTCTATAGACACAAATGTGGCCTCAGGGACCTGTCGAAGCGTATTGGCAAAGCGAATGGATTCAGCATTGATATGTTCAAGAGATGTGCCAGCTGGCAATTCAAGAGACACATATAATACATCCTCATCTGTCTTAGGGAAAAATTCTGTCTTCACGAGGCCAACTCCAACAAGCACATACGCCACGAGCACAAAGGTCAGGATTGCCACAAGCGTCTGCATGCGTTTGCGCGAGGAGCGAAGAATCATCCGGATGAGCACCATGTATTTTTGTGCAACCGTTTCAAGCTGGATAATACCTGACTCCGAATAGCGTTGCACTAGGCCCGTGATAGATTTCATGCGCCCCATATATCTGTGCATTTTCAGTGCACCCCATTTCTTCAACAAAGACCTACTCAAAAAGCCAAAGTACAACACACTCAAAAGTGCACAATAAGTGAAGATAAAGACCTGCGTTTTTGGCAGTATGACAGCACTGCCGATAATAAGCCCGGCAACGATAAGATAGCGACCAGCTCGCATAAGTCGTGCGGGGATCTTCAAATCAAGGAAAATCATCATCAGCGGAATCGTAATAAATGTCGCAATAGAGGTTGATGAAAGCATTGTAGCTGTCACCACTATCGGAATAGGCTTAATAAATTCACCGATGAGTCCCGATGCCAAGAGAAGGGGAACAAATGCCCAGATCGTGGTAATTGTTGTCGACCACAGTGGGACAATGAAATCTTTCCACACTAAAATAGCTGATTGGTATGGCGTAAATTTGCCCGTCTTATAATAGCGGGTCATTGCCGCAACAACCACGATCGTATCATCAATAAGCAATCCAAGAGACAGCAACAGCGCAAACATCGTCAAAAAGTTAAGCGTCAATCCCATACCATGAATAATCGTAAATGCTGACAAAAAGGTCAGGGGAATCGTCAACGATGCAATGATAGCTTGTCGCAAACCTAAGAACACAAACAACAGTCCAAACACAAGCAAGAGCGTTGAGCGAAATTCACCAAATAAATCTGAGAATTGCGTCGCAATATCATCAGCCGTATTCATAGATGTTTTGAGCTTAAATCGGCCTTCTTCACGCGCCAGCATTCGATCAACAACAGCTTTGGTATCAGTTGCCGCATCGTCAATATCCGCATTTGACGTCTTATAGACGAAGTACGAAATTGATCGGGACGGTTTGTGTGTGTGATCTGCAAAGAGGCTGACAGGCTCATTTTTACGTGATTGCATCGAAACTTGCGCTATATCACCCAGCTTCACAACATGCCCAGCATGACTGATACGAAGCTCCCGAATATCCTCTACAGACTGAATCTGGGGATCTATAGCCAATGCATATGAAGCGGTATCTGACTTCACCGAACCAGCAGGAAATGCATGGGTTTGCGACTTGATACTCTGGGAAAGGGAAAACGGGTCAAGCCCATATTCTGCTAGCTTTTCTGGCTGAAACAATACCTGAATATACTCCTTTTCATAGCCAGCACTGACAACTCTGCCTACCTTAGGCAGTGCATCAATAGCATTTTCTAATTTTTTGCCAAAACGCATCAATGATGCCTCATCACCATCTGTATAGATGATAAAGCTCCAAAACGGCTGATCTTCAAAATCCACAATTGAAACGGTCGGTGTGGTTGCA
Source organism: uncultured Gammaproteobacteria bacterium (assembly GCA_964477065.1). Lineage (GTDB taxonomy): Bacteria > Patescibacteriota > Microgenomatia > UBA1406 > HO2-37-13b > 2-02-FULL-43-11-A. Next base: position 15,968 of record CAYZCU010000017.1, on the reverse strand, counting down.
TCATCAGGCAAATCGCGCACTGAGGCAACTGCCTTATCAACATCATTGCGAGCCTTATCTGGATCCGTATCTGAGGTAAAAAGCAGAGAGATGACTGACACATTTTCAGATGATGTCGAGGTCACCGTATCTGTCCCTTTGATAGAGGTCAATTCATCCTCAAGTGGCACGGTAATCAGGGATTCAATATCTTCAGGCGTCCCACCAGGAAGCGCTGTTACAACGGTCACAATCGGAATTTTGATTTCAGGATTGAGCCGGCGGGGGAGTTGCATAAAACTCACTGCACCTATTAAACATATCGATGCAATAAGTAATATCACAAATCGCACCTGCGAGATGTAGCGCGCTTGAATGCTTCCGTAAAGTTTCTTATCAAACGTCAACGAGTTCAGATATGAAACAGACTCCGTGACTTTCTGTGTGATAGACATATAAATTTGAGGCTACTTGTGCGTAATTTGAATTCGCGATCCACTCGTCACATCACGATTCAAAATAATCACATCGTCAGCAGAGAGCCCTGATACCTGAATACGTGAGCCAAACACACTTCCCAACGTCACTTTTTTTGTCTTCGCTGTCCCATTATGAGCAACAAAAACATATGCAGAATCAGATAGTTGGTGCACTGCATCAATGGGGATGTAGAGCTCTGAAGTCGTCACAGCACCTTCTTTGGTACTTGGCTGAAGCGTCAGTTGGACAGACACGTGATCTCTGTCTGTGACTTGTGAAACATAGCTTTCTGGCAAGTCAAAATACACTGCATATAAGCCATCTGTTACAGAATCAGCTGAAACAAAGTACGGCTTCAGCTCAAGCGTTTTTTCATGAATCGTGAGCGTGGATGTCTCCGTCGTGGAAATCTTCTGAGCAATCGTTCGGCTCACATAGACAACAACCGTCACGGGATCATCAACAGCTTGTGACACGATAGCTAGGGGAGTACCCGGATTGACAGCTTGCCCTTCCTTGACAAATACACGTTGCACAACTCCTCGAAATGGCGATGCTGGAGCCATCGTACCTTCCATAATGCGAGCGAGCGATACCTGCAAGCGACTCACTTCCTTGGTGACATCAAGCATTTTCAGTTGCATATCAAGCTGGCTCAGCGCAATTTCACGCTGAAGATTGGACAATTCAGCAGGAGTATTTTCACCGGAGGCTTGGTATTTCGCTTGACGATAGCCACTCTGGACTTGATTTTGAACAGACAGGAACTGACTTTTTGCTTGCTTTGTGGCAAGAATCAGATCAGCATTTGTCACAGGATCAGCCTCAAGAAGTGTCAGATTTGCATCCATCTTGGCAATAATTGAGCTATTGAGATCAATCAGGTTTTTTGTTTCAGATAATGAATCATTCGTCAGATTGCGCATCTCATCCGATTGCTCATCCATCTTTTCTGCGCTTTCTTTTTGCTTTGCAATGAGATTCTTTTGCGATTCATACGTATCAAGTACGTTTTGATACTGCACGGAGGCGAGCTGTCTTTGAACACTCGCACTATTTCCGCCGTAGTAATTTGATGAAAGTCGCATCAATGGTACGCCCTTTGCGACTGTTGCGCCTTCTCGGACATTTACAGAGCTAACAATTCCCGGCGTCAAAGCGACGATTGTAACAACACCTGATTTTTCAACCTCGCCTGTGACGGTGATATGAGCTGATCCACCAAGGCGGTAGACCTCGACCTGTTGCGGAGCTGGAGCTTTCTGCACAACCTCTGGAGCAGGCTTACGCAGAATGTTGCCAAGAATAATAAGTACCACGAAGGCAATCAATGAGCCATAGAAATAATGAAGAGGCTTTGTCTGCATAGAAGCTTTCGTCTGATCAAGCATCTTTTGAGCACGTTTGCGGGCATCAGCAAGGCGGGTGCTCGCAACAGTCTGTCGAGCTCGACGGCCTATAGGCTTTCGCTTTTTCATAAGGGGTAATTATACACCAAAATGAGCTGAATAACAAGCCTATAAGAAATCGTCTGCTCACCCCGGGGGTTAGGGAGAAGGCCCGGGCAGGTTAAATCGGAATTTTGTCGTCACGCTCATATTTAGTGAGTGATATACTTACTCTATGGTAGATTCTCATATTCAAGAAAAAACTGAAGCTATATTTCCTGAGGTTATTGGGCTTGTGATTACACATGATGGTAGTAAGACAAACGTATGTCCAATCAACTATCAAGCAGTCTCAACAATTTATGAACAGCCACTAACCGTGACAATTGGGCTAAGTAATACAAATTACACCCTTGAAACACTCACTCGATCTGGCGAATTTGTATATGCATACCCATCACAGTTCCAGCTTAAGGATACACTGTACTGTGGCACACTTTCAGGCAGGACACTCGATAAACTTGCACAAACAAAATTCACATTTTCGTCTCCTATATCAGGAACGACGCCCTTGCTTGAAGGTGCAGTCCTAAATTATGAATGTCGTGTTGTTCATACCTATAACGCATGACAGTTCACAATAGTTATTGGTGAGATCAAACATATGCATCAATCAGATGCCCGGGATGTGCAAAAAATATATTCTCTTGGGGAACAGAAATATGGAATCATCTCTGATGAAGAAGTTTTGCAAATCGGTCGCTAACCTCCGGAGTTGGGAAGAAGGCCCGGGCAGGCTAAATCGGAATTTTGTCGCCACGCTCAAGGTTGATTATCACTTGCATCACTATTTTCTTCAGCCTCATTTCACCTCATTTTCTAGTTCATCTTCCTTTCATAATTGTTTTGTAAAGTGAAGTATTATTTATATATGCCCTCGTTCAATATGCTCACATCAGATGATAAAAAATTTATTCTTATGGCCATCAATAACAGTATGGTTGAATTAGCTGGAACGACAGCTGTTCTTATAGAAGGAGTTTTAACTCAACTCAAGGTTACTCAGGATGATGTCTCAATTCTCAAACAACAAGCTATCTACACAAACAAGAGCCTCACTCTGATCCGGGATGACCTATCGCTCGTCCATCGTCGAGTCGAATTTTTAGAACAAACCAGAGGGGAAAGTTTCAATGATACAAACGTTGAGGCAGACATGTCAGACACATAAGACATGCTATACTACTCCTATGAAGCTTCGTGCACACAATGCTCGCCTTGACCAATTTACTTTGGACATTGAATTTCTCCTTATTTCCGTTATCCAGGGACTTGCCCTTTCGGTACTCGCAGCAAGTTCCATCAACCCCATATCCAATCTAGATATCCAGTATTGGGTCTATATTATTTCTGCATTTCTTATCCTCTTTATCTTTTGGTCTGAAGCGATCATTCATGCGCTTTCATTTATCGACTGGCCACTTAATCTGACGCATTCCTTTTTGTATTTTCTCGCAAGTTTTATGCAGGTTCTATCTTACAGCAAAGTTACAGATCCGCTCCATTGGTTTGCCTTCGTGACAGTATTTTTCGGCATTACAATCGTGTTGTACCATGCAGATTATAGTCTTATCAAAAATCGCAGGAACGATTTTGATGTCAGTGAAGAAGGTCGTGCCCTCTATGCACATATCGTCAAACAACATCTGTTTGAAATGAATATCTTAGTGCCACTTGGGTTTGTGTTTAACCTTGGTGCAGCATTGATGATTTGGCAGATGCCTGAGATGATGATAGGGAAGAGCTATCACATCGTGCTTGCTGGGGTGCAAGTGCTTTTTTTAGTGCTCGTATTGTGGACTGCGATTGGGAGCTTCAAAAAGCGCTCCGTGTTGATCGAAAAAGTATCATCGTAACCTCCGGAGTTGGGAAGAAGGTCCGGGTAGGCTAATCCAGAATTTTGTCACTAACCAAGGCTAAACCACTCACAGCCTCAATTCTCACCCTTGATGTTTGACTTATAGCATGAGAGAATAAAGCATGGTAGATATAGAGAAGCAAACTTCAGGGTCAACACACGATCAAGAAAGAGCGGATAAAATTCGCCAATTGACTGACAAACTAACACAAATTTCACTTCTGAAAGATCCCGAGGCAGCTCAACAACAAACTTTGGCAATCATGGCTGAGTTGGAGGCATCTCGCGAGGCATTAGGTTTAGAATGTGTCGTCCTCGGTGAAGGAGAATCGAGAACAGTTTTACTTACTGCCCCTGTTAAAAGACATGCAGACCAATTGGCTGATGTCAGTGGAGCAGTACCTGATGGTAATAAATATGATTTGGGAACATTTCATGGATCATATGCTGAGTATCTATTCGTGAATGCAGGTGGAGTTGGAAAGCTATCAATACCAACAGACCGCAACCTCACTGTTAATCCAACAGCCTCATATTTTCAACCAGATCCTGAGGGAATGTACTTTGGCCCTTCTGGGAAGCAGGGACATAGCGATATAGATTCTATGACACATTGGGCTCAGCAACACAGTGGATATGTTGCTGGAGAAGCACAACTCAATCAGCAGGCATTAGCAGATGTTATTGAATCAAGAAGTTATCCAAAACCACCAAACGTTCGCGACCCAAAATATAGTGGAGATGGCAGATCACAATTTGCCAAAGACCTCAGAGCATTCACAGTTGGGAATGCTTTAAAACCTCATAGCTATGGACTCACCCTGAACCCGAGGGCTGTAGATTCATCATTTGATACGAGACCTCTAGGCGGATTTGCTGCTGAAGTTGTCCCAGTAAAAGTTACGAAGCCTGATTTCATTTCACAAGCACTCACTGGCAAAGCAGATACTTCTTCCGATCAGGCATAGTTCATGATTCAAGCACCGTTGCTACACTATACGCATGCCAAACTCAAAAAAGCCCTTGAACCAAACCGCCCGCCCCTTCACAACACTCTTCATGCTCCAATCGCTTGATGGTAAGATCAGCACAGGAGACAGCGATAGCCTTGATTTTGACCTTGACCTACCGTACATCGATGGCGTCTCGCAAGGACTTGAACAATACTACGAAATTGAAAAAACAACAGATATCTACTCACTCAACACAGGGCGTGTCATGGCAAAGATTGGCGTTAACAGGCTAACGTATGAACCGAAGAAAGTTCAGGTTACCTTCATCATCATTGATAACAAACCCCATCTGCAGGAGAGTGGGTTGATCTATCTTGCCAAATGGGTAAAAAAGCTCATTATTGTCACGACGAATGCTCAGCATCCTGCTTTTCAGATGCAAAAAATCCACACAAACATCGAAATCATGCTTGTCGACGCACCTCTCAACCTGCCCAAGATCTTTGAAAAGCTCTATACACAGCACAAGATCAAAAACCTCACCATCCAATCCGGAGGCACACTCAATGCCCAGCTCATCAGGCAGGGGCTGATTGATCGTGTTTCCGTGGTCATCGCGCCGTGCCTCATCGGAGGGACGGATACCATGTCCCTCGTGGGAGGGGAGTCGATTCATACGAAGGCCGAGCTGGCGCTCATTAAGACACTCACGCTCGAAACATGCACGGTGCTGGAAGATTCGTTCATCCACCTCATATACAACCTCCGGAGTTAGGAAGCGCCAGGGGACAAACTAAATCGGAATTTTGTCCCGAGCCGAGCTCACTGCACCTCCAACCACCCCACCTTGCACCCACCGTCCCTCAGGTGTACACTATGCACATATGAAACCATCATCACAATCCAAAGCCCTCGAGATCATCTACACTTTTTTTGTTGGCATTCTTATCGCCGTGTTTGTTGGCGTGGGCATAGCTGCCTTTTACGAAGAGCCCAAGGCTCCAGAGTATCCAACGCTTCTCAAGGTGTACTCTGCACCTGTTCCAGCAGGCGCCCCTTCAACCGAATCTGCAAAGCTTGAAAAGGAACAGCGAAAATACGATGACCTTTCAAAGGCTTATCAGCTCGAAATGAATAACTACAACCGAAACGTCTCAATTATTGCGCTCATTGCTGCAATTATTGTCTCTTCAATTAGCATCACGTTTTTCAAAAACCTCCGCGTGATTGCAGATGGACTGTTGCTCGGCGGAGTGATCACGCTTTTGTATAGTGTTGTCCGCATCTTCGGAAGCGGTGACGACAAAATCCGATTCGTTGTAGTCTCGATTGGTCTCGTGGTCGCACTTGTGCTCGGATATAAAAAATTCCTCACAACCCCGGGGGTTAGGCAGAGCTAGGGGACGGGCCAAATCGAAATTTTGTGACAGAACGAGCGTAACATGAGCATGATATTACAAACTATTTACTAAAATCCTAGACTCCTAAATTTCTAGATCACTAGATTCCTAGATCACTAGATCTCTAGGTTTCTAGATTTCTAATACTCTATGCTCACTCTCTCCCCAGACCAAATCGCCGTCCGAGACGCTTTGATGACCTGGATCAAAACCACCCTCGCCACCCAAGCTACTCAGGCTCAAAAACCAGATCCTGCCAGCGCCCTCGATGATCCGCCCTACATCACCCTCGGAGGCTATGCCGGCACGGGCAAGACCACCCTCATTGCCCTCATCCGCAAGGAACTTGCGACGACCCATCCCGACCTCAAGATTGGCTTCGCCAGCTACACGGGCAAAGCGACCCGCGTCCTGCGCTCCAAGCTCACAACTGAACAGGCCCTCCTCCCGCAAGACACCGTCAGCACCATCCACGCGATGATGTATTCGCCCATTATCAACGACACGGAGGAAATCATCGGTTGGAAGCGCAAGGACGCGCTCGATCGCCAGCTTATCATCATTGATGAAGGATCGATGGTGGATGGGCAAATTTGGCGCCATCTCTTGTCCTATAACATCCCTATCATTGCAGTGGGGGACCACGGACAGCTTCCACCGATTAAAGGGAGCTTCAACCTCATGCAAGAACCTCAACTGCGCCTCGAGCAGATCCACCGACAAGCTCATTTGCATCCGATTATCGGCCTTTCTATTCAGGCCCGCGAAAACGGCCTCATTCGAACGGCGACCTATTCAGATACAGTGAAAAAATATAACCTGCGCGATATCGATACGCAGGAGCGCGTCGAGGAACTTCTCAACAGCTATGATCCAGACACGCTTATCCTGTGCGGTTACAACACGACCCGCGTTCGACTTAACAATCACATCCGCGCACTCAAAGGCATCGATTCACCTGAGCCTGTCGGAGGGGATCGGGTCATTTGTCTACGCAACAACCATACAAAGAAAATCTACAACGGCATGCTTGGGACGATTTCGATGATCGAACGGGTCGATAAAGATTGGTACAATGCGACAATTGACCTTGACGATGAGCCATTTCCCTTTACAGGACTCATCTCTCGCTCACAATTTGGAAGTACTGAAGCGCTCAATTTCACAGACAAGCGATCCCGCGTCAATGCAGGGGATTTATTTGACTTTGGCTACGCCATGACCGCCCACAAAGCGCAGGGAAGTCAAGCAAAACGCGTCGTTCTTTTTGAGGAAAAATTTTCAAAAATGACAGAAGATGAGTGGCGAAAATGGCTCTATACAGCGGTCACGCGAGCAGAGGAGGAGCTGTATGTGTTTGCACTGGGAGGATAGCCTTAATAATACATAAATGACACATATATGATTGAGAATATGGTTAATACGAGCATTATGAGCCAAATTCTTCGATTCATGATCGCTTTCGCGTTTTTTGCCACAATGTCATTGTTTGCATATGAAAAAAGTCTATTACAACTTTGACATCGATATGTGATGACCTTTCGTACATCTTCAAACTGAGCAGTAACTACCCAAGGGAAATATCCTTTTGCCTCATCACTATTTCGACCATACATTTGCACCAATACAGCTCCATACGTATTATCCATAATTGCTCCAGACTCAAGCTCACCTTGACAATCAGGGCAAGATTTTAAAGGTGTAGTTTCTTTCATGTTATGCTAGTATACAGGTATTAACCAAAATTAAAAAGATACACTTTTGCAATGTCAGTACCTGATGCAACACTTGAACTAGGAGAATATATCCATTCGAAATCGGGCAAGCGATACAACGTCATCGGCGTTGCTAAGGACAGCGAGACGCTTGAGCCCATGGTTGTCTACCAGGCTCTGTATGAAGATTTGCCCGGCACTCTTTGGGTGCGACCTCTCCCCCTGTTCCTCGAAAAAGTCGACATTGATGGGAGACAGGTCCCACGCTTCGTTCGCCTAACAACCCCGGGGGTTAGGGAGAGCTAGGGGACAGGCTAAATCGAAGTTTTGTTTCGATCTGTGCCTCGACATCACTTTTCCATCAACCCACAAACACACCACAACATACCCCTTGACAACCCCTCTCAAATTATTTATAGTACTAGTGAACAAACGTTCACGACCATGAATACAACATCAGCACTGAACCAAATTCGCATATTTTTCAAAAGACAGCGCCGTCTTCCGACCTATCAGGAGCTTGCAGACATCATGGGCTTTGCTTCAAAAAACGCAGCATACAAACTTGCTGAAAAACTTATTGAGATGGGCTATCTGGCAAAAGACACAACTGGCAAACTTATTCCTGTCAGACTTTTTTCACCCATGCCCCAGACAGGACTTATTAAAGCAGGCTTCCCAACAGTGGCTGATGAAGACATTAGTGATCTTGTGTCTTTTGATGAATACCTCATCCACCGACCAGAGGCAACATTTATTCTGACCGTATCAGGAGACTCCATGATTGATGCGGGCATCCATGACGGGGACATCGTCCTCATCGATCGCCTCCAACCGATCAAACTTGGGGATATCGTTGCCGCAAATGTTGATGGAGAATGGACACTGAAATATTATCAAAAACAGCAGGGGATGGTGGTGCTTATGCCAGCAAATAAAAACTATCCGCCCATCCGTCCAGAACAGTCACTTGAAATTGCGGGAGTCGTTATCAGTGTTATCCGCAAATATCATTAATACTATGAAAACGCTTATCTCAACCATCACCAACACATACAAGGCAGTCCGACTCCTGAGCAATCCGCATGTGGGCGCCTACCTACAATCTCAATTGACGGATGCCACAAAGCCATCACGAGAAGCAAGCGAAGCATTTGGCACGAAGAACGCCTTTTACCATAAGCATTACATCGTCCAGGTTTTGAATTAAAATAATTTTGCGCACACGATCGCACAGCACACAATAAAACACCTATGAAATCACAATTTTTTACAAAAGCATATCGACTGCTGAGAAGCTATTTTGATCCCGCATGTGAACTTCCCATGCCCTTTGAAAAGATTAGATAGAGCTCCCTCATCCACTATCTCTCGCCCCCGCAGGTTGACTCTGCCCATAGACCACGCTTGCTTTGCTGAGCTTCCTCTTGAGCGAGCATGAACATTTTTTGCATCATATATGGCTTGTCATACGTATATTCAAACGCATAGCCATCTTCGATCATGAGTTTGTTGATGAGAACACCATCCGCACTATAGACATATCTCAACAACCTTCCATAGCGATCGATATCCATTTGGGATGAATCTCCATCGAGTCGTACATAACTATCATCAATCAGACTCTGCAATTGCGCAGTTGCTTCGTGTGCAAAGCACTGCACTGTTTTACGTGGATCGACACTTTCAGGGGTATCAATGCCAAGCAATCGCACAGTGTACTCCTGACCATTTTGCTCAACACGAATGGTATCACCATCGACAACACGTATGACATGAAAGAGCGTTTCCTGTGCCGCAAGAAGTTCAGCACCAGTCGGCGTCAGCGCTACAATGCCCGAATCAAAAAATGAAGGCTTCACATCTGCAGTGAGAAAGGTAACCAAGAGAGTGAAGAGGGTTGCAGTTATCAGGGACCATCCGGCAAGATACAGTTTAGCTTTTGTTCGTTTAAATGGAATTTTCATTTGGAAACTCAATTACTCAGTCAATACATAGTACACGATTTGAGGGTAAAAAGGGAGAGAAAATGAAACTACTTGTCAAAAGAGAATTACATCGTATACTGTAGACCTATGAGCTCAGGAGATGGCACAGATCACAAAGCGAGAAATGAAAGCTATATAACGCTTATAGCTCTTGAAAACAGAATCAGTAATAAAAGATTTGGCGATGCAGGAATTGCAATACGACGCATACGACGTGGACGCGTAACCTTTGCAACAGGTGAAGAACTTGTGAACCTAGCTGACAACGCAGAACAGCAAGGAGTGCGCGTATCATACCTTAAATTGGAAGATGGTCCAGTTGTGCGAGGATATCACGTCACTCTCTATCCCCATAACAGATAGCCATTTGTATGGGAAATTTTACTGTCTGCTTGATTTTTGGTATAATAAAGGTACAGCGGGAGTAGTTCAGTGGCTAGAATGTCTCCCTTCCAAGGAGAAGGTCGCCGGTTCGAATCCGGTCTCCCGCTCAGCACAAATTTTACTTCTGTCCTTCGTGCCCACCGACAACTCGTCTTCTCGCGATCAGCATGACTGAAAAAACGCCATTCACAACTGCCCACAAAATCAGCCACGATGCAGATAAAAAAGTATATGTCTTCACAGCAAGAAGCGCCAATGAGAATCGAAAGGCATTTGTCACATACAGGGATAATGTTTCGCTGTATGGCTTGTGCCACGTTTTGCGCACTGTTGGAATAAACGCGAAAATATCTGAAAGCATCACAAAAATGATTGATATGACGGGTTGATCTGCGATAAGCCAAAAACCAATTGCTATAAGTGATAGGACCGCTACCACTTTATCAGACATCGTAATGTCTTTATTCCCATGTTTGAGGCTCAAGATCACAACTCCTAGACATAGCAGGCCAGCTGATGCAGTAACCCATGTTGCCGGTCCGGCTCCTCCTAGTATTTGTAAGGCAACAAGCAGAATCGTAAGCAAGCCCCACAATGACCAACTGTAAATATGCGGATGCGTTTTGCCTTTGAGAATGTCTCGATAGTAGGGGACATAGGCGGCAAATGTCAAGAAAACCGCTATGCCACCAATTGCTTCTTTCATACGGATTATTGTACCAGCTTTTGATACGTATGCTATACTACGCTCATTCGACTTGCCGAACCGAGCACGTGCGCTCGGCAGGACCCTTACTCAATTTGCTATACTGTACATCATGGCAGACCCGCACACATCCACAACTGTCGTATGGGACGCTTGGGAGGAGTTGGTTAAAAGGGGATTTACTAAGCACTTGATGCGTGATTAAAAAAACTTCTTCACACTATATTTATGTCGTCAATGGCCCTGGAGCACATGGGAAGGATCAATTTATTACCTATGCAATTAGGTATGCTCGCAATTTAAATATCGATGGATACAACTTTTCGTGTGTCGATCCTTGTCGAATATGGTCATATGAACGATATGGATTTGAAACTACTGATAAATCTGAACAGGCACGAATAGCAATAAAGCAACTTAAATCAGAGTGGGAAGCACGAGATCCAAATGGCCCTAATAAATATTTACTTGAAAAGGTGATGAGCGTTCAATCTGGATTTGTCTTTGTGCATATTCGTGAAATCCATAATATACAAAAATTTATTTCAATGGCACATAATCAAGGCATTAGTGTCAAGACGCTTCACATTTTTCGACCAAACCATCCAATTCCTAACAATCCAATTGATTCAGGAACACTGGGCACTTTTGAGAACCCATTCACATATGATTTACATATTCTTAATGACGGAACACTTGATCATCTGAATGAAAAAGCTGAAAGATTTATTGAAGATGAATACAAAATTCACTTTACATCCGCCCATCCTCAATAGCCTGTCGAATCTGCCCGAAAAAATCTTCCATCATAGCTAGATTATGCATTGTTGCATAGCGATGATAGAGCAGTTCCTTTTGCTTAAAAAGATGGTGCATATATCCATACGTCACCCCAGGGAGAAGTTTTTCGTTAAAAAGCTCTGTCGAACCTTTGAACCGTGCTTCTGTGATTTTTACCTTGTCATACTGAGGAAGTCCATGCGTATGAGCGAGCGTGCCCGGAGCCGGTGTCGTTGGGACATAGATCTTTCCAGTGCGCGCATCCCGCGTGGGCAAGATGCAATCAAACGTATCAACCCCTTGCAGAGCCCCAAAGATAACATCCTCAAAAGATGAAATCCCAAGGAGATGTCTCGGGCGCGCATCTGTATGAAGCACATCCATCATCCAGTTGATTTGTTGCCGAAGCTCCTCATTGCTCTCTCCAACTGACACGCCACCTAGCGCTATACCAAAAAAATCCATGCCCGCAATTGTTTCTGTGCTGAGGTGACGCAGATCCTCATACATACCCCCTTGGATTACCCCATACATCTTTTGCTTGTCACTGTTGGTAAGACTATGAGCAAAACTCCGCTGCACCCATGCATGCGTTCGCTCAGTAGCTCGCTCCGTATATGCACGCGTCGCTCCTGCATAGATACATTCGTCAAATGCCACCATGAAATCTGCCCCGATTTTCATCTGCGCATCAATCGAAAACTCCGGCGTGAAAAAATATTCAGTGCCATCAATATGCGATCGGAAGCGGACACCATCATCCGTGATCTGGACAAGGTGGGGATTGGCAGGGACGTCGGAGTCGTCGAGACTCGCCGTCAGAGATGGGTTTTCGCTGTCTGTATGCTCCTTGCTGAAAGCAAGTGAAAACACCTGAAAGCCACCTGAATCGGTAATCATCGGCTTCTGTATACCCGATAATGTATGCACACCCCCATGGTTTGCAACAACCTCCGGAGTTGGGGAGAGCGTGAGATGGTACGTATTCGCAAAAACGAATTGCGTGCCCGTTTTATCCAGATCCGCTGGGGATAGCCCTTTAACCGTTGCCTTCGTCCCCACAGTCACAAACGCAGGTGTCTGCACCGTCCCATGTGGCGTTTGGAGCACCCCTCGTCGAGCACGAGATGCGGTTGATTGGTGTGTGAGCTTGTAAGAAAACATATCACTTCGGGTGTGCAACATCGGGAGTTGCATTATACATGATTAAGTATCGTCAGAACAGCCCCAAATATGTATAGCAGTATCAGTAATACACCCAGGACACCTTGTTTACCGAGCGTAAATTCTGGTTTTCTTCGCGAAAAAGATGGGGTTATTTTTTGCCAAAAAGTAACTTCTTGAGATTTCCAAAAGGAGAGGATGATAATAACGCTTTGTAGGCTCAATAAGAGCCCTCCAACAATCCCGAGCACCGTAATAAAACTTCGCGCACCACTTGTAAATAAAATCACTGGAATAACAATCGTGACAAGACATGCTTGTATCCTCGACATCCCATAATCATTTTCAAATAACCTTCTCACTGATAACCCCATAGCCACATATCCGGACAAGAGGGTAATACCCGCAAGTACATTTCCCAAGAGACGAATTCCTGGTCCCACTTTTAATCCGAGACCAATTGTTGCCACCTGTGTCGTTTGAGCACCGGTAACGCCAAGAACCAGCCATGCAAATACGAAATAAATACACAGAATGATCGAGTTAGCAATCAGAATTGCCAAAGGAAGTTTTTTTTCTTGTCCCTTAAGCTGTTGCCGAACCATTGGGATTGATGCAGAGCCTGAAAAGGCGAACATCAAAACTCCATAGGGGACAATAATATTATTCACATCGACATAGGCAAGATTCATATTGACGATGTGCGGTTGAACAGCAATACCTATAAGAAACAGTACTGTGAGTAATGCCAGGCTCATAACAAATTCTATTTTCTTGACTATCTCAACCCCTCGATAGACTATATAGGACCCAAATCCGATAAATACGTAGCTCCATACGGTTGCATTACCACCCCATAAGCTCGTGAGGATATGTCCTTCGCCAATGATGTATGCAAGGAGCGCTCCGTAGCTTCCTATCAGTCCAGCTAGCAGTGCTAACATCTTTGCGTCAGTTCCAAGATAAAGCCCTCCATAACCAGGTATTTCATGATCCTGGCGAGTTCGCAGGGTCACCTCAGCATACATGAGATTCAGAAACATTGTAGCAACCCCAATCAAGCAGATCAGGACAATGCCTGGTAAAAAACCGACCTTTGAGATTGCGTAGGGAATACCTAGAATCCCAGCTCCAATAGTCGTTCCTAAGATGGTCGCGATTGCTGTTAACATCGGGTGTGCAACACCCGATGTTGTACATCGGGAGTTACCTCATTTTAGCAAAAAGGGGATCACTAATACTAGTCGATTTGGCTGTCCGGATGATGAGAATTGCCAGAGTGAAATTTCTTATGAACTTCACGCAATCGTAGGTTCGTTACATGAGTATAAATTTGTGTCGTAGCGATATTTTTATGCCCCAACATTTCCTGAACAGAGCGTATGTCCGCGCCATGTTGCAATAGATCAGTCGCAAATGAATGTCGCAACACATGTGGCCCAATTCGCACCGTTATCCCAACTTCCTTCCTGTATTTTTCAATTAATCGCTCAATCGATCTCACTGTCAGCCTGCGAGACGCCACATCCATCTCATTTTGGGGCTTTGGACCAGAGTAATTGATAAATAACGCTTTATATGGATCGTCGCGAAATGCCAAATAATTTTCAACAGCCACACGCGCCGAATCAGTCAAAAAAACCACCCGGGCCTTGCCACCTTTCCCAATGACACTAAACTCACCCTCTTTCAAATTCACTTGATCGTGGTTGAGGCCAACAAGCTCGGAAACCCGCAATCCAGTCGAAAAAAGCAATTCCAAAATAGCCTGATCTCGCTTACCCGCAAGAGTTGAAGTATCAGGCGCATTCAAGAGCTTTGCAACATCCCGATCACTCAAAAACTTCACAACTCTGTCCTTCGTTTTTCCAAGATCAACTTGCTCAGGAGAGAGCGATGCATAGCCCTTTTTGATCAAAAATCGCAAAAATGACCTCAAAGCCACGAGAAAGTAATTCTGCGTCTGTCGCTTCAGCTCACCCTTGTACGGATTAAAATATTCTCTCGACAAATACAGCCGAAACCTTCGAATCGTATCGTCAGAGATATCTGTCACATACATTTTCTTAAAGGTGTCAGCTTGTGTGTCCTCGTTGCGAGCATCCGTTGTTCTCAAGTCAGGCTCTGCTTTCACAAGCTCGTTAATGAGTGCCCACTTGTAGAAAAACTCGAGGTAGTACGAATACATCCGCACAGTGCGCTGGGAAAGGTTTTTATCAAGTTCACAGTATTCGAGAAAGCGGTCAATCGCGTCACGCACAAGCAACATCGGGTGTGCAACATCGGGAGGATTCATACCGTAAAGATTACATTAAACGACACTAAAATTCTTCTGGTAAATAATCCAGATTGTCAAAATAACCTAAACTGACATACAGTGCATATTCGTATTCATTATCAAAACCTTCGAGAATATACTTGAGATGAACATGCTCATTTGGTTTTTTGAATAAATAGTAAGAGGTAAAAGGATATGACGGTAGCTGATTAATAGTAATAAGTTTTGCTTTTATAGGATTTCGATGAATGTATCTCGAGACGACATTGAGTTGATATTGCGATGTTATCTTAACGGAGCCAAATCGCCCTGCAAATACTCCTCCATGGCGACCTCGTGAAAGATTATAGAACTTTGCAAAGGATACTTCTAACCGTCGCAGATACCGAGAGATATCTCCATCCTTTGTCTGTTTGAGTATGAGGTGAAAATGCGTTGGCATAATTGCGAATGAAACAATTTCAACACCTGGAGCTTCAACAAGTGAGACTTTTTTTTGAATCTCATGAGTTGCGAGAGATTTAAGACGAGAAAAACTATATGGCAAAACTGAATTCGTATTATAGTAATACATCATATTGATAAACAATTTTTTTAAAGCGACTGTACGAAATATTTTTTCATACGCAATACTTCGATTGAAAATATGGTAGAATTCGTTTGATTCAAGGGTGGGCGAACGGTACGGCATATAGGGCTACTATATCATTCAATTATTAAATAATTATGAAATAGCCTCAAATTCCGACCCGATGTTGCACACCCGAAGTTGCTTTGGAGGGGTCGCATAGTGGCCTAGTGCGCACGCTTGGAAAGCGTGTAAGGGAAACCTTCG